>SFQZ01000026.1 GCA_004562915.1 bacterium | reverse complement strand
TGGTCTTAACCGGTCGGAACATATATCCGCTTGACAGCTCCAGTCCCAACAGCTCTTCTGCATTCGTCTGTTTCAGTGCTTCTTTCTGAATCTCCATGGAAATATCCTGCGGTGCTTCCAGCCGCTTACTCACGCCTCTTTTCCATCCGGCGCACGCATTGCGAAGTTCTCTCTGAATGTCATCTTCCAGAGAAAACAATAAACTATCAGCTATGGCATCAATCAGCATCCCCTGTACAAAATCGCCTTCCGCAAATTTTTCGGTGCTGCGATCACTGATCTCCTGTCCGATCGTAACCAGAACATAAACCGCTTCCCTTTCCTGCTGAAAATAGCCAACAGGGATCCTGCCTAATGCCAGGATCCCCACTGGTTTACATAAGTTCAGCACTTCATCTTTAATCTCATCAAATGACTCTTCCATTTCCTCGTACACCGGAGAATCCGGATAACAATTCAGCTGCCTAAATACCTTTTCTCTGTCTATACAGGGATGAAAGTCCCTCAATACCTTTATTTTTTCCATCCTGCTTCCTCATGTTTCTGTAATCCAGAAAGTCAGTCTCAGGCATGCGAGCATGCCCCGACTGACCTTTTGTTCCTTGTCTCAATTATTTATGCTGTTTTTTTCAATACTGCATCTCTGGCTGCTTCAGCTGCGCTTGCTGCATCCGGAGTATAGAAATCTGCGCCGATTTCCTGTGCAAAGCTTTCATTAACCGGTGCTCCGCCAACCATAACAATGTATTTATCCCGAAGATTTTCTTCTTTTAATTTGTTGATTACATTCTGCATATTTGTCATAGTTGTAGTAAGCAATGCGGACATACAGATAATATCTGCGCCTTCTGTCTCTGCTTTTTCAATAAATGTTTCCGGTTTTACATCTACACCCACATCAATAACTTCAAATCCTGCACCCTGCAGCATCATTCCAACCAGGTTTTTACCAATATCATGCAAATCGCCTTCTACAGTACCGATTACTACACGTCCGATTGGTTCATTTCCTACTTCCACCAGCTTTGGTTTCAGAATTGTCAGTCCAGCATTCATTGCTCTGGCAGCTACCAGAACTTCCGGTACAAATATTTCATTCTTTTTAAATTTGCTTCCTACGATCATCATACCATCCAGCAAACCTTCATTTAAGATTACTTTTGGATCCATTCCTTCGTCAAGTGCCTGCTGTACCAGTGTTTTTACATTTTTAGCTCTTCCTTTTTGTAAGAATTCTGAAATTTCCTGAATAATTGCCATGTTCACATTCCTCCCATGTGTCACCATATTTTATGTATTTAAAGTCAGGGCTCCGCATCCCTCTTGCTTTATCTGTATTCTAGCTTTTTTTATTTTAAAAATATTGTACTTTTTTTAGATTGATAGTACTTTTTTTATCTATTATGTCATGGTAAAATAAGTAGAAAATATATAATCATCATCCAGCATATTTTGATAATTTATACGTTGATTTTCAACCGGGAGGCGAATTGATATGACACCATATTTATACACAATTTTAAAAAAAGAACAGCTTACCGATATGCTTAAAGTTTTTCATGCCTGTGTGGGACTTCCTATACAGGTTATTGATGATACCGGACATATTCTTCAGGTTCAAGGCGATATCACTTCTTTCTGTAATCTTTTTCGCCGCTTTCTTCCGCCCGGAGATGAATGCAGCCGTCTCCATATTAAAGCAGGAAAACGGGCCATGGACCTGGGAGAAACCTATATTTTTTCCTGCCATGCCAACTTGAACCATATTGTATTTCCTCTGATCAACAAAAACATCCTTTTTGGTTCCATACTTGTTGGTCCGTTTTTGATGGATGAACCGGATTCTTTATTGATTTCTGATATTTCTGATAAATATCATATTCCTCTGGATTCTCTTCTGGAACTTTACGAAGAATCTCATGTCCTGCCTGTGGTACCGCCAGCAAAAGTCACGCAGATCAGCCGCCTTCTTTACTACATGTTTTCCAGCCTGATCTCCGACAGTTATCAGCAATTTATCATTAAGCAGGAGAAGCTTCAGCAGCAGTCCAAAATCAATGAATCCATACAGAATTATAAATCCTGTTCCACTTCTTACAGAATGGAATATCCTTACGACAAAGAAAAGGCACTGATCACCAAGGTAAAAACCGGAGATGCCGCTCAGGCAAAAGCCATTCTCAATGATCTTCTCGGTTATGTTTTCTTTGCAGAGGGAAATAATCTGGGAATCATTAAGACACGTGCCATTGAACTTTGCTCCCTGTTATCCCGAGCCGCCATTGAAGGAGGCGCCACCAATGATATTATTTTAAAAATGAATAATCATTTTTTGAAAAATCTTCAGGAGATCCAGAACCTGGATGATCTTTGTTATAGTCTTCAGGAAACACTGGAAGCTTTTATTGAAAATATGTTTGACTACATACCCGGGAAAAACCATGATCTTATCAAAAAAGCAATTTCCTATATTTCCAAGAATTTCTCGGGAAATCTGACACTGGAAGAAGTGGCAGACCAGGTGCACTTGAATCCGGCTTATTTTTCTACCATATTTAAGCAATCCACTGGCTCTTCTTTTAAAGAATACCTGAACATGGTCCGGATCGAGGAAAGTAAACGACTTCTTGCCAACACGGACTATACGATCATTGACATTGCGATTGCGTCTGGATTTGAGGATCAAAGTTATTTCTCCCGGGTTTTCAAAAAATATACCGGGCTTACTCCCCGCCAGTACCGTCAGTGATTCACTGCTGGCAGCAAAAGAAAAAGCCGGAACTCTGCAGATCAGTTTTCTGATTTCCGCAAATTTCGGCTTTTCCAATAGCTCTATATATTTTCTATTTGATCTAAATATTTGTAATTTCTTTTGAAATTATGGAAAAATATAAGAATCACAACTACATCTTGAACGAGCCTGATATCCTATTAATAAGCTCTTCCCCAGTAAACCATCTTCTTCGCCGGTTTACCGCAGCAAACACAGGTATCGGAAAGCTGTTCCTGTTCAAACGGAATACAGCGGGAAGTTGCTGCCGTATCCTCTTTGATCTTATCTTCACACTCCTGGCATCCGCACCACATAGCTTTGATAAATCCCGGCTTTTCGTTAATTGTCTGTACGAATTCTTCATAATTATGTGCTACATAAGTATGTGCGTCTCTATGGGCTCTTGCACTTTTCAGCATATCATGCTGAATGGAGTCAAGAATTTCCTGAACTTTTCCAGACAGTTCATCCAAAGATACTGTGATTTTTTCTCTTGTGTCTCTTCTTACTACTACAGCCTGATTTGCTTCAATATCCTTCGGTCCGCACTCAATTCGTACCGGAATACCTCTCATCTCCTGCTCTGCAAACTTGAATCCCGGGCTCTTGTCTGTGTCGTCTGTTTTCACACGGATTCCGGCTGCTTTCAATACTGCATTCAGTTCTGCTGCTTTCTCAAGAACTCCCTCTTTTCTCTGCTGAATCGGAATGATGACAGCCTGAACCGGAGCAATTCTCGGCGGCAGTTTCAGACCACTGTTATCTCCGTGAACCATGATGATAGCACCGATCATACGTGTAGTCATACCCCAGGAGGTTTGATGTACGTACTGCAGTTTATTTTCTTTATCTGTATACTGAATACCAAATGCCTTTGCGAATCCGTCACCAAAGTTATGGCTGGTACCGGACTGCAGTGCTTTTCCGTCGTGCATCAGAGATTCAATCGTATAAGTAGCTTCTGCACCGGCAAATTTCTCTTTATCTGTCTTACGTCCTTTGATAACCGGAATTGCCAGAACTTCTTCACAAAAATCCGCATATACATTCAGCATCTGAATGGTTCTCTCTTCTGCCTCTTCAGCAGTGGCATGAGCCGTATGACCTTCCTGCCACAGGAATTCTCTGGAACGCAGGAACGGACGTGTGGTCTTTTCCCAACGCACTACAGAGCACCACTGATTATACAGCTTCGGCAGATCTCTGTGAGACTGCACTTCTCTGGAATATAAATCACAGAAAAGAGTTTCTGAAGTCGGTCTTACACACAGACGCTCCTGCAGTGGTTCCAGTCCTCCGTGAGTTACCCAGGCAACTTCCGGCGCAAAGCCTTCCACGTGATCCTTTTCTTTCTGGAGCAGACTCTCCGGAATAAACATCGGAAGATATACATTCTCTACTCCTGTCTCCTTGAATCTTCTGTCCAGTTCATGCTGGATATTTTCCCAGATTGCGTATCCTGCCGGTTTAATCACCATACATCCTTTTACACTTGTGTAATCAATCAGATCCGCTTTTTTCACAACGTCTGTATACCATTGTGCAAAATCTTCTTCCATGGAAGTAATCGCTTCCACCAGTTTCTTATCCTTTGCCATTGTTTTTCCTCCATTTATCATATCATTTTATTATTTCCTGTAATGGACTGGCTGCCTCTTGCGAATCGTAAAAACATAAACATCCTTTTTATACGAAAAAAAGCCCTCAATCCCCCTACAGGGACCAAGCGCTCGCCCGGCGGTACCACCCTAATTAACAGTCAAAGACTGTTCACTTACCTTGCTTTTTTAACGCCAAAGCACGCGTCCTGTTCTTCACAGGCAGCTCCGGGGCCGGTTCCACACGTTCCTCACGGAAATCTCTCACCGCTGATCTCCTCTCTGTTGATCGGTTCGTATGTACTATTCCCTTCATAGCCATTTTAACACTAAAGAAATTTTATCCGAAGCCTATCTGTTTGTCAACCCCCGATTTATACCTGAATTACAATCTCCCTGTTTGTATGATTATACTGATAATATCGTACTCCCGCCGCATCCAGCATTCTTTTCGAAGCCCGAACTGCCGGTGTATCCGCATATTTGTCGGTTTCATAAATAATCGTCTTGATCCCCGCCTGTATAATTGCCTTTGCACATTCATTGCAGGGAAATAATGACACATAAAGCTTGGCTCCCTCCAGAGAACCTCCCCGATAATTCAAAATAGCGTTCAGTTCGCTGTGCGTCACATAAAGATACTTGGTATCCAGGGCATCCCCTTCCCGTGCCCATGGAAATTCATCGTCTGAGCATCCCATGGGAAATCCATTATAGCCCATGGACAAAATCTTATTATCCTCACTGACAATACAGGCACCCACCTGAGAATTTGGATCCTTGGATCTCATTCCGGACAATTTTGCTACTCCCATAAAATATTCATCCCACGTTATATAATCTTCTCTCTTTCCTTTCATCTGTAGAGACCTCCCATTTGATCTATGTAGAAAAGGCTGCCCGCTGCGGGCAGCCTGTGGCACACTATTTTGTTCCGAAAATACGATCTCCCGCATCTCCCAGACCAGGAACAATATAACCATGATCATTCAGATGATCATCCAGTGCTCCAATATACAGATCCACATCCGGATGACTTTCCTGCATTCTCTTGATTCCTTCCGGTGCTGCAATAATACACATAAACCGAATATTCCGCACACCCTTATCTTTCAACATCTGGATTGCTGCCTCTGCAGACCCGCCTGTTGCCAGCATAGGATCCACAACAAAAATATCCCTTTCTGAACAGTCTGCCGGAAGCTTGCAATAATATTCCACCGGAACCAGTGTTTCAGGATCACGATACAGACCGATATGTCCCACTTTTGCTGCCGGAATCATGGCCAGCATACCTTCCACCATACCAAGTCCGGCACGAAGGATAGGAACCACTGCCAGTTTCTTACCGGCAAGCTCTTTCACTGTAGTCTTTGTGATCGGTGTGGTGATCTCCACATCCTCCAGTTTCAGATCTCTCGTTGCTTCATAGCACATCAGCATGGCAATTTCACCGATCATCTCCCGAAATTCTTTTGAACTTGTTTCCTGTCTGCGGATAATCCCGATTTTGTGCTGAATCAAAGGATGATCCATAACTACTACTTTTGACATTTGTACCCCTTTCCACTTTCATTTATCTGAAAGTACCACTTTATTCTTCTTCAATCAGTTTAATTCTTCGAATATGACGTTCATCATTGGAAAATGGAGTCTCAAGAAATGTCTCCACGATCTTGATTGCCAGTCCCGGTCCTACCACTCTTCCTCCCAACGCCAGAATATTGGCATCGTTGTGCTCTCTGGTCGCCTGTGCAGTAAAACAGTCGGTACAGACTGCCGCGCGGATTCCCGGAATTTTATTGGCTGTAATGGAAATACCGATTCCGGTACCACAGATCAATATTCCTTTCTCACATTCTCCATCAAGAATTGCATGGGCAACTTTTCTGGCATAAATCGGATAATCAACAGAAGCTGTACTGTCGCATCCATAATCTTTATAGGCAATTCCCTTCTGATCCAAATAAGCTTCAATTTCTTTTTTCAATTCATAACCGCCATGATCGCATCCGATTGCTAACATTACAGTTCCTCCTCTTCATTCAATCTTATCACAAGTTTTCGCATCAACAATTCCAGTTCCGTATAGCACTGACTGTATACAGCCAAAGGCTGTCCATACAGTGCCGGTATATCTCCTGTCTCTCCCACATACTCTTTTACCGTATATACATGGGGAGCATTTTCAAAAGTTTCCCATATCTCAGACTTCTGCTTGTCTTCCATTGTCAGAAGAAGTACATCTGAAGTAATATCTTCCTGTTCCAGCTGTCGGGCAATATGAGATGGGGTCGGATAACCATTGTTGACAAGTACAGTCTCCGCTTTCGGAGTCAATGGCTCCGGAAAAAGTACCACCAGACCTCTGGACTCGATACTCAGAGGATTCGTCAGAAATTTTCTTTTCAAAATCAACTCTGCCATAGGCGCTCTGCAATTATCATTGGTATCTACAAAAATCAGTTTTTTATACCGTATTACCATATTATTTCCTCACACCTGAATTTTCTGCTGCCCTGCCGCTTTTAGAAGACGATTCATGATTGCCTGTCCCATATGAGGAGTATCAAAGGCTTCGGAATATATAAAAGACACACCGCAGTCATCAAATTCTCTTAATACTCCAAAAAGATGACGGGCAATACTCTCCTCATCTTTCCGGGTTCCGATACTTTTCACCAGACCCAATGGATAACAGTCTGCACTTTCATCTGTAGCTATGATTCCCACCTGAAAACCTTCCTGCACCTTTTCTTTCGCCAGCTTCCGTATCTTTTCCTGAACTTTTTCCGGACTACCTTCTACTACCAGCAGATCCGCTTTTGGAGCATAATGACGATATTTCATTCCCGGAGCTTTCGGTTTCACATCACTGTCTGCTGAGATCAGTCCTCTGTCCATTCGAACCGGACCAATCACCGCCTCCAACATTTCCTGATTGATATATCCCGGCCGCAGAATCGTCGGTACTTCCTCCGTAAAATCAACAATTGTAGATTCCAGTCCGATTCCCACAGAACCGCCATCAAGGATCCTGTCAATTTTTCCTGTCAGGTCTTCCTCAACATGCAAGGCACAGGTCGGACTGGGTCTTCCCGAAGTATTGGCACTTGGTGCTGCCACATAGCCGCCGCCGGCCCGGATCAGTTCCAGCGCAACCGGATGATTCGGCATCCTGACTGCCACTGTCTCCAAGCCACCTGTGGTACCATAGGGAACACAGCTGCTCTTATGAAAAATCATAGTCAATGGTCCCGGCCAATACTTCTTTGCCAGCTTTCTGGCATTTTTCGGTACCTCTGTCACAATTTTGTCCAGAGCAGAAAGTTCTGCTATATGAATAATTAATGGATTATCCGAAGGACGCCCCTTAGCTTCATAAATTTTTTCAGCTGCCTTCTCATCCAATGCATTCCCTCCCAAACCATACACCGTTTCCGTAGGAAATGCAACCAGACCACCGGCTTTCAAAATTTCACCGGCTTCCCGTATCGCCTCTTTCTCTATGTTTTCCGGATCCATGCGGATCACCTTTGTTTCCATTTACTCACCTTTTTTCCTTTTCATCTGCTAGTCTCAGTATACTAAAGACAGACCTTACGGGCAAGAGGAAATTTCGCATCTATCAGATGCATTCCGCATAGAACATTCTGCTAACAATATCCTGAGGTACGTAACTATCTGAAGGGGATTTATGTGAAAGCTTTGAAAGACTGGAACCTGAATGCCTAAAACTGGATTTTATTGATGAATTTTATTTCGGTCTCTACATTCCAACAGGCAGGAATAGTTGCTTTTTAGAGAATGGTATGATACCCTTTCATATAAGGAGATGTATTATGATACGAATGATAGCCGGTGACCTGGACAAGACATTAATCGGAGCCTCTGGAAGACTCACGGATTTTACAGCGGATGTAATACGTAAATATGGATTTAATATTGCTGAATGGAGCTCAATACATAAGCATTGACGGCCAAACACAATATTATGAATCACTGGCTCCATTGTTATGTCGAGAATTGATTTCATTTCTTCTCGAACGAAAAATTGAGATAGAGTTGAATACTTTTGCAGGTAATTATGCGACTGCTCCCAGGATTTTGGATGATTCATCAGATATTCTTCCCTTTGATCCCTATCGTGAGGATACATCCCGTGTGATGAACATATTTGCTTTTTCAAAATTTACGGACAGGATTGAAGCAGCAAGGATACAGCTGGCAGGAAATCCTGAAAATCGTGTTACGTCGTTTGCTGCCTGGATGTAATCCATATGTGAAACTGCGCTTTTGGAGTTTCAAGCCCGAGCATAAAAAACGTAATGGAATTTATCAAGGAGGAAACTTAATGAAGAGAAAACCATTTCGGACAGACTTACCAGACAATGAACTAATTCAGATTGGTATCACTTCTTTCGGATATCTCAGTACCTCAGAAATTGTTTTTTCTGAGAAAATTCGAAGCATTTGCGAAGATAACCAATGCCAGAATTATGGAAAAACTTGGGCGTGCCCGCCGGCGGTTGGAACATTCCAGGAGTGCCGAAACAAATGCTTAAGCTATTCTTCTGCTTTCGTGTTTGCATCCACGTATCAATTGGAAGACTCATTTGACTTTGATGGTATGTTACAGGGGCATCGACAGTTTAAAAACGTATGTGACAGGCTATATGAGCAATTAGAGTATCCGTTTATGCTTCTTTCCAATGAAGGATGTATTCGATGCCAGAAGTGTACATATCCTGTTTACCCCTGTCGATTCCCTGATAAGCTATTTCCTTCCCTTGAAGGATATGGAATAATAGTAAATGAGTTGGCAAAAAGTGCCGGAATACCATATAACTTTGGTACAAATACTGTATCTTATTTCGGCCTTGTATGTTATAACTGATAAGATAAATAATTTGTGGATCTGTCAATCCTGACATCGTTATCTACATCTCTGCAACATCGTTTCCATTGCGCTTCACGTTACTTACAGCTATTCCATCACAGGAATAACTCGTTTTTTTCTGACTGGACAAGCTTTTTTAATTGCCATGGCTGCGATGGATACCACAGCACTATTGATTTTTCTGGCTTGATGGGGACATTGTTTGATGCATCGCATGCGTGCGATGTATTTTTTAGATTTCGCCATTTCCCGCGATTTTTTTCAACCGCTAGATAGCCACAGCGGGAGCCCGTCCTCCGAAAGAGGGCATGGCAATCAGAACATGATCCAACTGAGCCGCACATACGATATCTATAACTCCATCCGCCCTGACAAAATTGCCGCTTGCCAGCGTATCTGCCACAAACGGCACGTAGCCTTGCCCTGCTCCGGGAAACCCATAATAATCCAGAAACAGACACCATCTGTTACCCTCTGATTTTGGACGATGTTTATAAAAAAAACAATAGACGCAGCCCAAACATATTGTAATTTCAACATTCCCCATCTCCCTGCAAATACTCCATCGTCCCCCGACAAATGATTTCTGCAAGCTTTTCCTGATATTCTTTCGACGACAAGAGCTGCGCTTCCTCACTGTTACTCAAAAATCCACACTCCACGATCGCCAACACTGCATCTGTCTTCTTCAGCAGATAATAACTCCTGTTGCCTTTTGCCTGTCGGTGATTTTCCGTATCCAGTTCTTCCACCAGATGCTTCTGAAGGATTTCCGCCAGTTCTTTTCCTTCCAGTGAATCCTCATAATAAAAAACCTGTGCTCCCCTGACACTCTCATCCGGATAGCTGTTCTGGTGAATACTCAGCACACAATCCGGTTTCGTCTCATGAATGATCTCGCACCTTTTTTTCATATCCTGTGCCTTTTTATTGGTGGAGGAACCGTCCGAGAGATCAACATCTTCCTCTCTTGTCATGATTACATTCACCTTCTCTTTTTCCAGTTTTTCTTTTAAAAGAAGCGATATCTGCAGATTGATCTCTTTTTCCTTTTCCTTATGTATTCCCACTTTGCCGGGATCACTTCCCCCATGACCAGGATCCACAACCACTGTATATCCTTCTTGTGTCTGGCCTGCCATTAGTCCGGCTCCTTCTCTCGCCAGCCAGAACACTCCTACAAGCATCATCGCAGCCATACTTAATTCTAATATCTTTTTTTTCACAAAAAGCTCCCGGGGAACATACTTGTTAAAGTATATGCCCCGGAAGCTTTTTCTTTCCAATTTTTTATCATGGAGGCTATGACGGTTGTGTCATCCCAGCTTCCAGATCATATGATAGGACAGCTTTTCTTCTTCCAGACGATATTTCTCTGCGGGCGCGTATCCGCAGCTTCCCGAACCGATGCCACTCATTTTATAGTCCACACAGAAAATCGTATAGGGTGATTCTTCCAGTTCAAAATTATGTTTTGTACTGCGAAGCTGTTCCTGAGTATAATGGGATACTTGGAAAGAGATGGGTTTTTCCGCAGACACTTGCAGATATCTGCCACTCTCATTTTCCACTTTCACCTCATAGGTGTGACAATGGCTCCCATTTTCCTGTGGTTTTATATGATCCTCATGCATCGTAGAAACCCGATCCCGGAATCTTCCGAACCAGGATGCATGCTGTTTGTCCGGATAAGCATCCGAAGGACCTTTTCCCAGATACTCCACATGTTCAAATGTCTGATCCAGAACTATCTGTACTCCCATTCTCGGCAGCCATGGCATCCGGGTATTTCGCTGACCTTCCGCGCTGACCTCTATGCCGCCGTCCGGGTAGATTTTCCATTCACTGGTCAATTCCAGACATTTTTCTCTGTGAAGCGGATAAAACACCTGATGAACTGTGATACAACAGCAGCTATTTTCCTGTCTGACATCTACGGTATGCACTTTATTTCTGATATGATGATATCCTGCATTCTCCCACGCTGTTTTCATACACATATCATTATCTGTCTCAGCTCTTGTGAAATTATACTCCATAGGCTTTTGCAGATATTCGTTTCCGCCACTATTCAAAGAAGCAAAAAGACCGGTAAATCGGTCAAACCGATACACAAAATTTTCACCGCAGATCTGAAGATACCGATCATCGCCCTCCAGATGCAGTACCTTTCTTTCCGGTGTAGGCTGATACATCTGATAATTTTCCCGCAGGAACATCTGATCAAATCCCATTTCCTCGCCTTTTTCTCTCATATGCATCTTTCCATTGGCAATATATCTGAGACGCAGACATATCACAGATGCTTCCAAAGGCAAACGATAAGGTATCCGATATTCTTTTGTCTCTCCCGGCAAATGATGAACCACCGGAAGCTCTCCTTCCTCCACAACAATTCCCTCACAGGAAATTTCATACTTTATGGTAACGGCATCCTCCAGTGCAGTAAAATCCAGACAGTTTCTCAGTGAAACAATCCCTTTCTCTGCATCCAACAACGTTGCACGAACCGGTCGGATCACATTTTTGTACTCTTTCAGTCCGCTGGAGACAGTCCGATCGGGAAATACCAGTCCATCCACACAGAAATTTCCATCATGTTCAGCTTCACCGAAATCTCCTCCATACAAGTATTTCTTCTTTCCATTTTCTGCGATCCCGTCATAAACCGCATGATCACACCATTCCCAGATACAGCCGCCGAGGATCCGGGGTTCCGAAAGAAACAACTGCATATAATCCTCAATATCACCAGGACCATTCCCCATGGCATGACTGTATTCACAGAGAAAATAAGGCCGGCGGTCATTGGCAGCAAGATATTTCCGGATTCCATCTGGATGATGGTACATCCGGGAATAAACATCCAACATAGAAACATCCTGACTGAATTTTTCATTCTGCAAAATACTCTCATAATGTACAAGACGCGTAGGGTCATATGATTTTATCCATCTTCCCGACTTCTCTATCGCCGCACTCATACCCGATTCATTACCCAGCGACCACATTACAATACATGGGCGGTTTTTATCACGGATCACATTCAATCGTGTTCTGTCCAAAATTGCTTCTTCAAATATTGGATTTTCCACGGTATAAGACATCCGTTTCAGATAATCCTCTTCTCCATAATCAATAAATACGCTTCCATGGGCCTCCAGATCACTCTCGCTGATCACCATGAAACCATATTCATCACACATCTGGGAAAACCACGGCGCATTCGGATAATGGCTGGTTCTGATTGTGTTAATGTTATGCTCCTTCATTAATATCAGATCTTTTTCTGCCTGCTCTCTGCTTATGGTATAACCGGTTTCCGGATCACTGTCATGCCGGTTCACGCCCCTCATCTTAATCGGTGTGCCATTCAGATAGACAACCGCATCTTTTATCTCAATTTTGCGAAATCCGATTTTTTCCCAAATACATTCCTGCCCACAGATAATTTCAGCAGAATACAAATATGGCGTCTCCGGATTCCAAAGCTTAGGATCAGGTATATTCAGTTCGCAGTTCCCACTGTCCGACTCTCCCTGCGCGCACAAAACACCGCTGGCATCAAATATACGAATACCCGCTTTCTGCATACTGCCTGTGCACTCCCAGGAAAATGTAATCGTTCCGCAAAGTCCGTCTTCGTCAGGCTGCGCCACGATCCGATAATCCCGGATATGGTTTTCGGGGCGGGTCAGAAGATAGACATCTCTGAAAATTCCCGACATTCTCAGTTTGTCCTGATCTTCCAGATACGTTCCGTCACACCATTTCAACACCAGAACCGCCAAAACATTTTCCCCATCTACGATGTATTTTGTGATATCAAACTCGCTGGTTGCATGGGATACCTGACTATATCCCACAAACATTCCATTCACCCACACATAAAAGCAGGAATCTACCCCTTCAAAATTCAGATAGATAGTTTCGTTCAATCTTTTCTCCACATGAAAAACCTTTTTGTATGCCCCGCAGGGATTTTCTGTGGGAACGTAAGGCGGCTCATACGGTATGGGATACTTTTGATTGATATACTGATGACTGTCAACTCCATAATACTGCCAGCAAGCCGGTATCTGTACCTTTGTAAACCCCTCAGTTCTTTCCGGCATATAAAAATGCTCCGGGACCTCATGCGGAGACATATAAAACCCAAACTCCCATTCTCCGTTCAGCAATGTTTGACAGCTCTTTCCCACCAGATCATTGGGAATATAATAAGCTCTCGGTTTCTCTGTACCCAGATGTAATACTTCCGGATCTTCATAATAATTTACTAATCTCATGTATTCTCCCCTCTTGGTAATTTACGATATTATTTTTCCGGATAAACTCCGTACTCTCTCCATAATCTCCACATTGTCTGCAAAAGACCACAGTTCACATTTCCGATCAGTGCAATCTTATCCCTCACAATTTCACGCACTTCTCTCAAATTCACATGTCCCTGGAGATCAAGAGAATGAATCGCATCCGGTTTGCAGTCCGCCATCTGTTTTAAGATCGGCATGATATTACCATCCGTATGCTTAATTGATACGGAGCTTTTTTCTGTATAACTCATCTGGTTCCACTGATCATACATTCGATGGCAAGGATGTACCTTCATAATTCTGAAAGTACAATTCCGGGATTTCATCCCATGGATATTTTACAAAATCTTCTCAGGACTGAATCGCCGGAGTCATACGGCAGTTACCCAGGGCACCGCCTCCCGGAAGAATCTGTCCGATCAGTTTTTTCATTACACTCGCATCCACATTATGTTCATACAGAGGAAATCTCTCTGCTTTTTTATGCTATATGATCATAATCAAATCCGCAATGTTTTAAAAATTCTCTTGCGATAATCGTCGCTCCCACCAGACTGGGATGGATTCTGTCCCAGGCGATATAAGTAGAATGCCGGAACCGGAAATAATGATTAAATGTCTCCTGCAGATCAATAAAAACACATCCATATTTTACTGCAAGTTTCCTGCAAACCGCTCCGTATTCATCCATTCGCTTTCTCATTCCATCCTCTGCATTCGGCTCCATATAATAAGGTGTCATAAGAAAAATGCCTTTCACGGAATCTTTCACAGCCAGGATCATTTTCTCCAGATTTGCCTCATATTCTTCCGGCATCACATGGGTATCCGCCATAGCGGGACTGTCAAACTGACGCCATACATCATTGATTCCGATACAGATAGAAACCCAGTCAGGATTGAGATCTATCACATCCCTCTGATATCTTTCCAGAAGATCACGGCTGGTATTGCCGGAAATACCGGAATTTGTAACACGCACTAAAATCTCCGGATACCAGGTACTCAGCATGTTATCAATAATACGCACATAACTTCTGCCCAGATTTTCATCAAAACTTTCCCCCACCGGCTGTTCGCTTCCCATGTCTGTCACAGAATCTCCCGCAAAAACAATCCGATCCATGTTTCTAAATATCAATTCTTTCTCTCTTGCATATTCCATAAAAAATCCCCTCCATGCCTGTTATTTTAACAAACTGAAACTTTTCAGTTCTCGAACCAGAAAAACAGCCGAAATGATCGCTGCCAGAAAATCGGCAATCGGTCCTGCAAACATGATTCCGTCGATCCCCACAAAAATCGGGAGAATCACGATCAACGGAAGTAAAAAGATAATCTGTCTCGTCAGTGCCAGAAATGTTCCTTTTGCCGGTTTGCCGATAGAAGTAAAGAACGTAGATGACATAGGCTGAATATTATTTAAAAATGTAAAAAATAAATAAATCCGAAAATACCGTTCCGCAAAGGAAAAATACATCTCCGATCCGTTTCCGAACAGACTGATAATCTGCCGCGGAAAAATCTGAAACATCGCAAACGCTACCGTACAGATGATAAGTCCTGCCGTTATGCCCAAACGGATTACTTTTTTCACACGATCATATTGCCTTGCGCCATAGTTAAAGCTTGCGATCGGCTGCATTCCCTGTGCGATCCCAATGCAAAGTGCAAAGAAAATAAAGCTCACTTTATTGATAATTCCGGAACAGGCCAATGGAATAGATTCCCCATAAATAGACAATGAACCATAATACCGCAGAGAATTGTTCATCACAATCTGCACGATCATCATTGCCAGCTGATTAAAGCACTGAGCCATTCCCAGATTCATTGCATATCCGGCATACTTTAATCGGGGACGCAGATGTTCCGCTGTCAGATTGCCTGCTTTATAATGGCGCAGATAACGAAGAACCATACAACAGGATACGATCTGTCCAATAATTGTAGCAAGAGCTGCTCCCGTCATCCCCATATGAAATCCAAAGATAAACAGCGGATCCAGAATGGTATTGATAATCGCTCCCACAAGATTGCACATCATGGAATATCTGGGACTGCCATCAGCCCTGATCAGATGTGCTCCTCCTGCAGTCAGAATCAGGAATGGGAATCCGATCGAAGTTATCCGCACATACTCCTTGGCATATCCCAACACATCATTCGGAGATCCAAAAAAAACCAGCATCGGTTCCAAAAAAAGCTGCGTGATCATGCAAAGAAAAAATCCACAACCAAACAATAAAACTGCAGCATTTCCAATATAATAGAGTGCCTTTTCCTTCTCCCCCCGTCCCATGGACAAATTAAAAGCAGACGCAGCACCCACACCAAACAAAAGCGCCAGTGCAGTACAGCTGGTGCTCAGTGGAAATGCCACATTGGTGGCTGCATTTCCCAGCTCTCCTATACTGTTTCCTATAAAAATCTGGTCAACGATATTATACAGTGCCCCTACCAGCATCGCCACGATACTGGGAATTGCAAACTTACGAAGTAATGCCCCTACTGGTGCTGTTCCCAGCGGATTTGCCTGCCTCTCCGGTGTCTTTCCTCCAGACGCCTGTGCTGCATTTCTTTCGTTCAACTCTTGTCCTGACCTGTCCATCTTCCGTTCCTTTCTCACATTTTCTTTCATAAAATCACATATTCATCTCTTCTGCGATTATACCGCTTTGCAACATCACGTGTCAAGAAATCAGCCGGAAATGGAAAATGACCGTTACTTTTGATTTTAATTTATCGATATTTAGCATACTATATTGCTTGAATAGTCAGAATTAATGATGTAAAATCGCATTACAAGCAGAAAATATATTTAATTTCAAAAGCAGATTGACCAAAAATATAGTATAAAGCTTATTAAAACCTAGAGGAACTTATAGAAAGGAAACGAAAATATGAATATGAAGAAACGGTATAGGATAATATATATATTTGTATTGATTATTGTATTAAACTGTTCTACTATATATGCACAGGCAATTAATGAGGATATTTATGCACAGGTTATAACAGTGCAAGATAACTCAATACAAAGACATTAGGTTTATCGCATCGTATTTCAAAAAAATCTTCTATTATGTGTCAGCAGGGACAGGGACGGACAGCAACAGCTCCCATAACAGATGATGTTTCTGTAGTAAATCATTTATATTAAAGGAGACAAAATATGAATAGTAAAAAAACTATATTAATTTTTTCACTCTTAATGTTATTATGCACTGGATGTGGAACCAAAAAAGAAGATTCATCTACTCTAAGCGAAAAGCCTAATAAGGAAGATTCATTAATTCTAAGTGAAAAGCCTAATAGGGAAGATGTCATGATTGTTGGTGCAGGAATAGCAGAGACTGAAGTATCATATGGGTCAATTGATCGATTATTAACTAAAGCAGAAGTAGTAATTTATGGAGAAACAAAAGAAAATATTTATCAAGTAGATAATGGTTCTATATCCACTACCGAAAACGTAGAAGTATTAGAGTGTTTGTATGGTAATTTAGAAAAAGGTAAAGAGATTAATATAAAAAAAATGGGTGGATATGCAAAAATGGAAGATTATATAAATTCTTATGATGAAGAATATAGAGAACAGATTCGATATTCTACTGCATTTGCTGACTTAACGGATAATGAAATACAGGAAACGTACATTCAGTTACTTCCAGAGGGTGAAGTGGATACTGACATTGGAAGTAGGTCAATTTATTTCTTAGCAGAATCCGAAACTCAACCTGGAATTTATACTCGTGTAGGTTCATATGAAGGGCAATATGCAGAACTATCAAATGGTGAGTTCAAAATTCCTGGTCTGGAAACTTATGAGGAAATTAATAATGTAATAATTTCAGAGAAAGAAGATGATGGGGGACTTCGTTCATGCGCTATTTCGTGGGATGAAATTATTAATCAAATAAAAAAGTAAACTCATTTTAGAAATCAGAAAGCTCACTTTCCTGATGAAATACGCCCGTGTTGCAAATGATACCGCCAACGACAGAGCACTTATGGACAGACTTCTCAAAGATGCTCTTGATCTTGTGAAGTATTCCGGCTGTCAGCTGTACTGCGTAAAATTGGAGGAATTGCATAAAAAGCTATCAAATGTTTTTTGAACTCCGGAACATATTTTTCTGTACATCCTTCCCGGGCATTTCGTCAAAAAACGCAGGGTTCTGTCCTATAGTATCCGTTTTTCGGAATACTACAGAACAAAACCCTGCGTAAATCTCTGATTTATCAGTCTTCTTCATTTTCCTCTCGCTCGAGCAAGCGTAAGATATCTGTTTCCAGAATATCATCTTCTTCATCCAGATTATCCTGACTGTCTGTATTCAGTTCTTCCTCTTGCACCGGTTCTGCTGTGTCATCCGGATCTGGTTCCGGTTGTTCAGAATCTGAATCAACGATTTCTTCTGTTTTCTGTTCCTCTGACATCAGTGTAGTATTTTCTGTCTCACTCAGTTCCGCTTCTTCTGCCAGATGCTCCACGCCATTTTCTGACTCATCCTCCAGCTCTCTCATAGATTCCGGCATAGTGCTGATAATCTTATGCACCTCCCGGTAAGAGGACATAAACCTTCTCTGGGCCTGATTGATCAACTCCACAATCTCATACATTTCTTCCTGAACAGCAATATATTTTCTTTTTCCTTCCGCCAGTTTTTCATCCACTTCGGACTGTACGGCATCCAGACATTTCTGAGCTTCCCGCTGTGCCTCTTCCACCAGCATATCACGCTTCTGTTCCGCATCCGCAACAATTTTCTCTGCCTTTTCCTGGGCCTCCAGAACAAGGCTTCCAATCAGATCATAGCGATCAATATATTTTTGGTATTTTTCAGAGATTTCTCTTTCCAGCTTTTCTTTCTGCTCTTCCTTCAGGCGCAGGCGCTGGAGCATCTCCTCCCTCTCGTGTTCATGCTCTTTTCTGATTTCTTCAATCGCCTGCTCTCTCTGAATATTTTTCAGATTAAGCTGTCTTTGCAGATCAGCTATTTTTTTATCCTTTTCTTTTCCTTCTTTGATCAATTTTGATTTTTCAGCAAAAGCTTCATCTTTCATTATCTGAACCTTTGTCTGTACATCATCCTTATCAAAGCCGCCCATCAACGTAGTTTTAAACATTTCTTCTGCCATTTGTCTTCCACCTTTCTTATCTTATACTCCCATTGTAACCAGGAAGGACAGGATTCTGAATCGTTACCTTTACTGTAAATACTGAGAAATCACTGACCAAACAGATGCTTTTTCCAGCCCCAGCTTCCATTCTGCCACACCGGCAAGCTGATACTCCTGTACAAGTTTCATTTTTTCAGCTATGGACTGTTCATCCTCCAGCCACATCGAATACAGTGCTTCCTCCGTCTCCAGAGTTGCAACCGTCTGCCCCAGCGTTTCATCCCAGTATGTATCCATACCATTTGCCACGACATAATCCGCTGCACTTTGCATACCCATAGCTTCACTTATCAGATTGCCGCCACCAAATGGTTCTGTCCAAAGTCTTGTATAAAACGGAATTCCATTAATTATTTTTTCAGCCGGTACTTCTTCCAGAGTATCCAAAATACCATTTTTTACAAACTCCAGAGATGCAACCGATCCAGCTTCCGTATCACCGGAATAATGCTCATCATAACCCATGATAATCACGTAATCAGCCACAATTCCCTGTTCTTTTCTGTCATAATACTGGTTATATGGCATAGGTACCGGATTATCAATGGAAAATACCAGCCCCCGATTTCGACAGGCAATAGACAATTCCCGGATAAACTGTACATAATGAGGCGCCTGCTCCTTTGTGATACTTTCAAAATCAAGATTGATGCCATCCAGTCCGACCGAATCCGCCTGCTCCATCAATTGATTAATAATATTGGTTCTCACCTGTGTATCCGATAAAAATGTAAGTGTATCCGCATTGGTATTGAAATTATCGATCAATCCCCACACTTCCATTCCCATAGCATGAGCCTGATTTACATAATCTATACTGGCGAGTGAGGATATCGTTCCTGCATTATCAATAACAGAAAACCAGGTAGGTGATATGGTATTCAACCCCTGCGTGTTTGCCACTATGGATTCCAGTGCTGCGTTGCCTTCCGCGCTGGTCACCTGATGCCATCCCAGATTGATTTTATAATCTTTCCGGATATTCGTATACACCGGCGCTGTACTCGTATGTTCTAAAGTAACGGTTTCCGGCTGTGAGATATCTTCCTTTTTAATATAACCAGTATACCCGTCTTCTGTGGATACCCGGCTCCAGTTTTCCATCTCTTCCTCAAGATACAAAAGCTCCCCCTCCTGAGCCTCTGTAAGAATCACACTTTTGATACCGCCTTTTTGACGAATCTCACTTTTCTCATTCACAGTCACCATCTGTGCATCTGTCCATTTCGTTCGGATTACCAAACGATTTGGATTTTCATACAACGTATACTCCATATCTGTATACATTTTTATAAATTCCAGATCCAGATAATAAGTATCTTCCTGAGATTTTATAATAATATAATCTGTCGTCTGAATTCCCTGAGATGTCTGATACTCCTGTGTATCGGGAACAATTTGAAACACTTCCGTAGGAAGAGTATATAACATCACTTTTTGTTTCTCATCCCAGTAGAACCTGCTGTTAATATATTTTTCAACAACGGCTCTATCCACATAAGCTCTGCCGTCGATTATTTTCACTTTTTCTTCCGTCAACACATGATTCACAATCAATGCCGCTTCATCTTCACCTGTAATCTGAAAATATTCTGCCCCATCCATTTTTTCTTTTGACGGTGCATATTTCTTGATCAACAGGGTAATCAATCCAACTGCCATAACCAGAATAATCAGGCAAAACACTGTCAAAACCGGTAATATTTTTTTCTTCATTGTAAAACCTCCTGCTGCAATTTATTATAACAATAGAATCTTGTTCCGTCACCATTTTCTTCGAGTTTTTTATACATTTTTTATGAAACTGTTCCGGTGTGTATTACAGTAAAATCCCTGTTTTCCATTATCTTCCGGTACTGTGTATGCACAGGAGGGAACCATGTTACAAAGTACCGGAAGTTCATTTTCAGATGTCTTTTACGGAGTCAAATTCCAGGCGGGTGAGACGACCGCTGGAATCTCTCACATAATCCCGCATATAGGTGACATCTTCCGCAACTTTATGTGCTTTTTCGATTTCTTTTGGTGTACTGGGCATTCCGTTCAGCCATAACGGGATACCTTCGCTGGCGTAAAAATCCAATTCCTTTCGGAAATGGTCCATCTGTTTTTTGCTTTTTTTCTTCATAATCATCTAACAGCGGAGTTTATCGTGATATATAACCGCTTTCCTTTCTTTATTTGCCAAAAAGCAACCTTCTTTACGCATTTTCAGCGTATCGCAAAAGTTTGTATACGAAAAGATGGCACCTGTCCCGTCTGCTTTTCATAAAAATGGGGGATTTCATCCTGTTGAATGGTGGATAATCGAATTGAAATTTTGAAACTTGGAAATGTAATTAGAAATTCACATATACTGGCCGGCATCACATCCTTTCTTATGGACGATGCCACCTTTTCTAAATTTATTATAACCTGTTCTTAACGGTTTGCAAGTACTTTTCTGGAAAAATCTAAAAAAATCAGGAACCTCCTTTACATCTTCGCACTCTTTAGTATATAATATCATAGAAATAATATCTTTAATTTTGAATGTCAATATAAAGGATGTGATATCTGTGAAAATAGAAAAAATCAATGACAATCAGATTCGCTGCACACTCACACGGGACGATCTTGCTACTCGCCAGATCAAGCTCAGCGAACTGGCATATGGGACCGAAAAAGCAAAATCTCTTTTTCGTGATATGATGATGCAGGCACAGGCCGAATATGGTTTTGAAGCTGACAACATTCCTCTGATGATAGAAGCTATTCCGATTACACCGGACAGTATTGTCCTGATCATCACCAAAGTAGAGGATCCGGAAGAACTGGATACCCGTTTTTCCAAGTTTGCTCCAAGTTCTGATGACATACCATTTCCTCATCAGGAAGTTCCTGACATCACAGGCGCAGATGATATTCTGGATCTTTTCCAGAAATTGTGTGAAAGCAAGCTGAAAAATGCTCCTGAAAAGAAAAAAGGAGCTGCAGAAAAGCAAAAAGAAAAGGAACCAGAAGTTACCGACGAAGTCCAGAAAGTATCTCTGGATCTGACACGAATTTTCAGTTTCCTTGATTTGGATACCGTAATTGATGCTTCCCGGGGTCTGAACGGCTACTATAACGGACAGAACACGCTTTACAAAGATAAGCAGAATCATTATCTTCTTATCCTCCATCAGACAGGAAGTACTCCGGAAGATTTCAATAAAGTATGCAATATTCTTTCCGAGTACGGTACCGGAAAAGCATGTACGGCAGCCGGAGAAGCGTACCTTCAGGAACACGGTGAGATTATCGTAGCTGAACGGGCACTGCAGCAGCTTCAGATTTTGGGTTAGTGAATATAATCTGAACATATGAATACAGCCGATATGGTACAATTTCCGTATCGGCTATATTTTTAAATATGATCATTAAAATATTCCTGAGTAACTTTTAATTGCTTCTTAAGAATCTCTTTCCACATTCGATTATGTATTTCTCCCGACCCTTTTGATACCTTTGTCATCTTGATACTGCCATCATCTTCTATTTTTCTATAAAAATAATGATCTGTATCTTTATACAATTCCCATCCATCACGTTCACAAAATCGTTTTAATTCTTTCCACTTTGGCATTCAACGCTGTCTCCTATTTTTTTAGGATCATCCATGATTAAAGCTTTAAAAATATAGGGAATATGACTTTTTCTATTCGGGCTATGTGAATATACTGCATAATCATTATAATAATCGGAAGAATACTCCAATATGGCCTCACCCATTGCCAAACGTGCTTTCTGTTCCGTCACACCATTTTCAATCAAATCAATCTCATTTAAAGATAAGGTAACGGAACCATCCTCTTCCATAAACATTTGTGCAGTAAAGTGATATGCCTTTAAGATTTCGCTCATAGTTTCCAGATTTGAAAACCACATTCTATCTCTCGTACGTTTAATAAACTTAGGTTTTTCATGGATTACGCTGTCACACACAGCGCTCCATTCTTTTCTAACATTTGTAGCCTGCTCCATAAACATCTCTATCATCTCCTTTATATACCTCCATCATAATATAAAGTGTACACACTGTCAATAATGTACATTATGTTACTGTTCACACGTCACTATCCCGCGAGGTGTTTTCGTGTTGTAAACACGAAAATCCCGAGACATACGGCGCGAAATGATGCATTCTGCATCATTTCTGTGCATCGCAAAACGTGTTACTGGGCACGGAGTGAACAGTAACACGTTATGTACGCTTATTATATGCAAATTTTTATAATCTATCCAAAATAATACGAGGCTGATAAAATTCTTTTCTCCACTCTTTTTTGAGAGGGAATCAAAGAATCTCATCAGCCTCATTATTTTGTATTACTGTGCCAGATAATCATTGATCTGTTCTGTCAAAAGATCCGCATCAATTCCGTGAACCATGCAAGCCTCTTCCAGAGATTCGCCCTGTGCGGATGGGCAGCCGATGCAGTGCATTCCGGCTCTCATCAGAATTGCAACGATATTCGGATCCACCTGGATCAGATCAGAAATAATCATATCTTTAGAAATTTTAGCCATTATTTCTTTCCTCTCTATTATTTATTTTGATACGTAGTTCTCGTACGCACTCCATTATAACATCCCGAATACATATTTATCAAGGCGTTCAAATGCTTCTTTTACCAATGTGTATGGAACTGCCAGATTCATACGGATCGTATCCGGTTTATTGAATTGACAGCCATCCTGCCAGATCACCCCATAACGAAGTCCTTCCTGATATACTTCTTCTATGGTCTTTCCATGTTCTCTGCACCACTCTCCCCAGTCCAGATAAAGCATATAGGTACCTTCCGGTTTTGCCAGAGATACTCCCTTCCAGTGTGTATTGATAAACTCATACGCATAGTTCACATTTTCGTCCAATATCTCCCGCAGTTCTTCCAGCCACTCTTCTCCTTCGTCACTGTAAGCACCGATCAGTGCATACATGGAAAGGACATTCATGTTGTTATAAAATGTAGAACTGCCACATTTCCGCAGCCGGTCTCGGAGCATAGGATTATAGACCACATGATAGGAACCAATCAGACCCGCCAGATTAAATGTCTTTGATGGTGCATAGATGGCAATGGTCCGGTTTTTCGCATCTTCTGATATTCTCTGAGTTGGAATATGCTTACACCCCTTACGAATCAGATCAGACCAGATTTCATCAGAAATCACCACGCAATCATTTTTCCGATAGACTTCCATAGCTTTCTCAATCTCTTCTCTCTCCCATACTCTTCCGGCGGGATTATGGGGAGAACAGAAAATTGCGCAGTGGATATGATTTTCTTTTATTTTCCTGTCCATATCCTCATAATCCATACGCCAAGTTCCATCCTCATCACGTACAAGATCACTGAGCACAATCTTTCTTCCTTTATCTTCCATACAGTGGGTAAATCCGATATAAGTGGGTGCATGCAGCAACACAGCCTCGCCGGGTGCGGTAAATGCCTCAAGTGCAGAAGACACACAGCCGATCACGCCATTTTCATAGCCAATTTCTTCCTTTGTCAGCCCCTCAACTCCATTCCTGTTTTTCTGCCACCGGATAATCGCATCATAGTACTCCTTCCGTGGTGAAAAATACCCAAATGCCGGGTGCTGCATTCTCTCAATCACTTTCTCCTGAATCGACGGAGCGGTTGCAAAATTCATATCCGCCACCCACATAGGTATCACACTGAAGCCTTCCTTTATCTCTACAGGCAAGTCCGGAACCACATCAACGGCAATGGCATCCTTTCCTTTTCTGTCCATGATTGTTGTAAAATCATATTTCATCTTCTGTTCCTCCACTTTTCCGTCTTATCACTTTACAAATATCTCGATACTCAGCAAGATTAATACCAGTAAAATACATAATGCATGTCATCATTATAAATATAACGAATCTGAGATGACGCATTCAAATATTCACTTACATACTCCGCATATCGGCAATTGTTTAAAAAATCCTGATATGCTGCGTAATTCGAAAACTGCCACATCCAGATCCGATTTCCCTTTTCGATGCTGCTTTTCATATTATGATCGACATCATCATCATACACTTCCGAATACATCCCATTCAATTTAAAATAGTTAAGATCATCCTGATCGCAGACAGGAACACTTATGTTTGTATCTGTACGTTTATGATTAGTGGAGATCATCCCATCATCTATACAGAGATATGCATAATTATAAATGCCCAATTCACCGAAGGAATATCCGGCTCCCGGATAGTCATCACCAAATGTACAATCAACGTGATAATAAGCCCCATTGCATCTGACAATATTCCATGCATGATTATCCCAGCCGCCGGTTCCGTTTGCAATTCCGGCAACATAAAGCGCCTGAATTCCCATTTTTTGTAAAAGATATTGCATCGCCCTGGAATATCCCGCACATACACTTTTACGGTTAACCAATGCACTGTAAAGATTTTGATCATCCTCACAACCATATACATAGTCTACTGTATCTATGATATATTCATAAATAAGTTTTATTTTATCATAATCAGACTCATTTTCCGAAACTCTGCTCAAAACCTCTTCCACACAATGATCAATTTCCGTTTGGCGATGCTCAATTTCCAAACGGGTGTAAAGATAGGGAAACTTAATCTCCATATGATCACTGGATGTGACTGTCTGACATGATCCATCAATCCAGAATAATTCAGGATGATCTGCCATCATCATATTTATTATATAGAAAATCAAATCCGTATCTGTCGTATTCACAAGAATTGACGTATCACAATTACGAATACCTTTTAAAATGATATCATACATCATACGATCTTCTGCCGATAATGTGGCACGATAATAATAAATATCTTCTTCCAAAACACTGTCCCCTTCTGAAATAACGTTCTCGTTCTGCAGATTCTCTTCAGCATTTGCACTGGTCAATGTGTCAGAATTGACATCCTCTATAACCCCCTCAGTCCGTTGGTTATTATGTAACTTCAAAAAAATCCCCGCTATCACAATGGCGAGGAGTATGATTCCAACGACAAATATAATCCAAAATGGAGAAAAACAGCTCCTTCTGGGTCTTCTGTAGCGTTGATTCATTTTTGTTTGTTGATATCTCCTATCCGCAGTTCTTCTCTTCTTATCATAATATGACTTATTTCTCATAACCCCTCCTTTTTACATCTAAATTTTATATTTCCGCTATATATTTGTCAACATAAAAGCAGACGGATACAACAATACCAAATATTTTTTCCGGATATTTAAGAAAAAAAACGGAATCCCCCCGGAACTATATCGCCTGCAAAATATGTCGTGACAGATTTTTGTACTTATTGTTCATAATTTTATACTTGTATTCTCCCCCCGCTTATATTAGAATGTGCTTATAACCTGATCATCCGGAACGGCGTTCAGGCAAATATTGTAAAGGAGGATTTGTACTATGGCATACGTAATTTCTGATGAATGTGTAGCATGCGGAACTTGTGCAGGAGAATGTCCAGTAGAAGCTATCAGCGAAGGTGATGGAAAATATGTTATTGATGCTGATACTTGTGTAGAATGCGGAACTTGTGCAGGTGTATGTCCTACAGAAGCTATCGTTGAAGAGTAATTTTTATATTCTTTATCAAATAGCCATGCATGGAAAGGGCAGGAAGAAATTTTATTTTCTCCCTGCCCTGTTTAATTTTCCGGTTTTCAACCGACTGATCTTTTATTTTCTCTAATGACTTTGTTTGCTCATATTCTCTTTCTGTACATGTTCCTTTGACTTTTTTTCTCTGACTTTCCGTTTACTTTCCCGTTTTGCGTTTTCCTGAGTAGCCGCAACCATCTTTCTTGACTGCTGATGTTTCCGGATTGCCTCATCCAGACGCCGATAACGGCCCTCTTTTCGTTCATCCAATTCTATATCATGGATCAGTCGTTCCATGATTTCACCAAATCGCTCTTCCTTCGATTTTTCAAGTTTTTTTTCCTGTCTCTTCTCCTGCAGCTTTATAACGGATCGTCTTTGTTCGCACACAGAGGCAGTATCTTGAGCCGCTGATATTTTTTCTTTCGCATCCAAAACCTGTCTTCCAATATCCGGATCACGGATTGTCTGATCGACAATCTCCTGACCATTGATCTGTTGATCTTTTTGTTGAATTATCGTGCGGATAGCCCGAAGCTGCAGCCCTTTTTTCTTCAGTTCTTTGATAGTTAGAAAAGTCTGAATATCTTTATCGGTATAGTATCGATGTCCCATCTCATTTCGCCCGATAGCCAGTCCCAGTTCTTCCTCCCAGTACCGCAGTACGTGAGGTTCCACCTGAGTAATCTTTGCTGTCTCGGAAATCAGGTATCTGGTCTCATTCATATACTTAACCTCCATAGGAACATTATACCATCCAACGATTCAAATACAAGAAATTCTCTTCGACAGATTTCACACCAGCCAAATCCATTGAAGAATCCGAGGGTGTATGATAAAATATTACTACATTCAGAACTGAGGTGATACTTATGAAAATCTGTAATTCATGTAAAGCTGCGATTCAATCCTGTCTGGAAACCCAGACTTTTTCCGTTGCTCATTTGTATAATGACGAAAAGCCAATGGCCATTCATATCCATGACTGCTACGAAATCTATTACTCTATATCCGGCGGGAAACAGTTTCTGATTGATAACCGGTTCTATGATTTTGCTTCCGGTGATCTTTTCTTTATCAACCAGTACGAAAGTCACTACCCTTCACAGATTGACAGTGTGACACATGAGCGCATTATCCTCTCCATTTATCCGGATTATCTGAAAAAATGCTGTTCAGATACTACAGATCTCAATCAGTGTTTTTCTTACCGTGATGACACTTTCGGTCATAAAATCACTCTGTCTGCCGATGAACAGAAGCGGTTTTTATACTATATTCATAAGCTGGGCGGCACGGAAGACTTCGGACAGGATATCCTGGATCATGCAATTTTTCTGGAACTGATGACTTTTCTGAATCGTATTTTTATCCGTCAGAGTGAGGAATCGATTCCCGCTTCCCCGGAACCCGCCGCATACCATGCGCAGATCAATGATATTTTATCTTACATTAACCGAAATCTGACCGAGGAACTGACGATTAAAAATCTGGCCGAGCATTTTTTCCTGAGCAGTTCCCATCTGTGCAAGATTTTTAAGGATGCTACCGGAACCACAATCAACCGATACATCACAGCCAAACGGATTTCCCACGCCAAAGAACTTCTGACCGAGGGCTGCTCCGTGATGGAGACATGCGAAAGTTGTGGTTTTCACGATTACAGTAATTTTTTAAAAACCTTTACAAAAACGGTGGGGATATCACCAAAAAAATACGCACAGTACGAACACTAAGCTATACTCTTTGATTCGTGAGTATTATAAGATGAAATCATTGGTGCATATAGTACGCTATTGAAAAATCATATATGGGATATAGCATTACAATCCGTACTATAATTAGCATTTTATAACAGACATAACTGCCGTTATTGTTTTGTATCGTTAGCTATTGGTTTGAACAAAAACCGTAATCCATCTCAAAAACATTGGAGCAAGCGAGCCTGAATATCCACTGCTTACGGAGACTTGGCGCGAAGGCTTTCCTGAGCGTCATAGTCGCAGTTAGCAGTTAGATGAAGGGGAGCGACCTGTTTCTGAGATGGATTACGGTCTTTGTTCTAGCAAAGCCTCACGAATCAAAATGTATATTTATTCGTACAGCAGTGCTTCTGCAAGTGCCATGATTGTCAATGACTGTCCATAAGCCATTGGTAAAATCATGATGTTTTTATAATGCTCTGCATTCATTCCGATTCCGGTTCCGGCAGAAACATTCAACACAGTTCCATCTTCCGCTATATTATCCAGAATTCCTCTGAGTCCTCTCTCAGCACATTCCCGATAAGGATCATCCAGTATGGTATGCCACAGACCGCTCTCGCTCTGAAGTTCTTTCAAAGCTGCTGCCTGTGCTTTATATGCATCCAGGATCACTGTTTTTACCGCCGGATTCAGGCTGCCCTTGAACATTTCTATATATTCCAGAATGCCAAGTGTAAACCAGCTGTTTCCTCTGCAACAGAAGATTTCTCCAAAGTTGTGTTCTCATCGAAAGTCCAGCCATGATAGAAAAGTCCTGTTTTCTTATCATAAAGATATTTGATATGCATCAGCACCTGGCGGATACTTTCATTGATCCATTCTTCTTTTTCAAAGCGGTGCTGTTGTGTTTATATTTCTGGAAGGAAGTCCTTTCTTCATGTTGTCCACAAACCATTTGTGGAGAAATTCCATGTAGGTATCACTCTGCTCAGATTTCATGATCTTGAACATTCCATCAAGCCCGACTCCCTGAGGCCATTCCCACTCCCAGATACCAAAATCGCGTTCAAAGAATCCGATTTCTTTCCCGCCATTTTTCTCCATCTCTTCTTCATTCTCCGGTTTTCCCAGATTCATAAGCTTCTCAATAACCAGAGCAACTTTTTCCTTTCATTCGTTTTTATCTGCATCCATTTATCTTACTCCATTATTCGCCAATAATCTCTTGGACTACGGCTGCGATTTTATCGCATTTACAGTTTGCAAAGAACAGTTCCTTGAATTTTTCACCGCTCAATGCACCTTTTACCAGATCTTGATCCAGGTCTGTCAGGATATCCGTCAGATCACGATAGGTATGGGTTTTTACCTCATCCAGGATCTTTTTATTTCTCTGTTCCGGCACAGCACGCTCTCTCGGATATCCCTGTCCACTTTCTTCTACGTACAGTTTTTCGAAAATATACTCCAGATTCAGATCTCCGCCCCAGCCAAATCCTTTTGCAAACGGAATCGCAATGGCATTGCCGTCATTGATCTGCGCAAATGTATAGGCATCCAGTGCATCCTCCACATGACCACAGATTACACCCGGAAATGAATTGCAGGCAAGCATAGCTCCTTCACCGGTTCCACAACCTGTAATCACATAATCGGCTGCTCCGGAATTCAGAAGCACTGCTGCCAGAATACCGATCTGAACATAAGTCAGCTGGCATTCATCTTCTGCACTGTACATTCCGTAGTTATATACTTCATGTCCCATCGGCTCTACCACTTTTTTCAGCGCATTGCAGATGACTGCATTTTTTGCTGCCTGACTGTTTTCGTTAATTAATGCTATCTTCATTTTTTGTCCTCCTTACAGCAGATCCTGCATTGCAACATGATCCATATCATCAAAATCCTGATTTTCTCCCACCATGCCCCAGATAAATGTGTAATTTCTGGAACCACTTCCGGCATGAATGGACCAGCTCGGTGAAATTACCGCCTGCTCGTTGCGCACAACAATATGTCTTGTCTCTGTCGGCTCGCCCATGTAATGCATAACAAAAGCATCGTCCGGCATATCAAAATACAGATATACTTCCATTCTTCTGTCATGGGTATGGCACGGCATGGTATTCCATACACTTCCCGGCTCCAGGCTGGTCATTCCCATCTCAAGCTGACAACTTTCTACCTGTCCCGGAAGAATATATTTGCAGATGGTACGATGTATAATGGTTCAGTTGTCAAGACAAAAATCTGAGATTTTTATAATGAACTGATATGGTGGATAAGTTATAAGGAACATGGGGAGAACAGTGGATCACT
>SFQZ01000137.1 GCA_004562915.1 bacterium | reverse complement strand
TGTTGTGAAAGAACAGGAACTCCCGGATGGAGAATTCCCGACCGTTTCTTATCCGAATCCGGAAGCAGAAGAAGCATTTGAACTTGGACTTAAGCTTGCAAAAGAGGTAGATGCCGATCTGGTACTTGCAACAGATCCGGATGCAGACCGACTTGGAGTGCGTGTAAAAGATAAAGACGGCGTATACCATACATTAACAGGAAATATGTCAGGATGTCTGCTCGCTGATTACGAGATTGGACAGAAGAAAGCCTTGAAAGGCCTTCCGGAAGACGGATACCTGATCAAGACGATCGTTACTTCCAATCTGGCGGATGCCATTGCAAAAGGATATAATGTAGGACTGATCGAAGTCCTGACAGGTTTCAAATATATCGGACAGCAGATTCTTGGATTTGAAACAAGTGGAAAGGGTGAATATCTTTTTGGATTTGAGGAAAGCTATGGATGTCTGATCGGAACACATGCAAGAGATAAAGATGCAATCGTAGCAACAATGGCTCTTTGCGAAGCAGCAGCTTACTATAAGACAAAAGATATGACATTATGGGATGCAATGGTTGCAATGTACGAGAAATATGGTTATTACAAGGATGATATCAAGTCAATCACCATGAAGGGAATTGAAGGACTTGAAAAGATCCAGAACATCCTGCAGACACTGCGCAATAATCCGCCGGCTGAGATCGGTGCTTACAAGGTGCAGAAGGCAAGAGATTATCAGGCAGATACAATCAAAGATCTGGCAACCGGCGAAGTAACACCGACAGGCCTTCCGAAGTCCAACGTTCTTTATTATGAACTGAATGATGATGCATGGGTATGTGTTCGCCCGTCAGGAACGGAACCGAAAGTAAAATTCTATTACGGAATTAAGGGAACTTCTCTTGAGGATGCAGATTCCAAATCAGAAGAACTTGGAAAAGCAGTGCTTGCTATGGTGGATCAAATGTTGTAGAAAACAGTTTGTCCGGAAAGAATTGTATTTCGGTGTTCCTAAGAAGGATTTAGGCTTGACAAAGGCTTTAAAACCCGATATAACTTTACATAGGGCATTCTGCAAGGACGCAGTCAGCCTTTAGTACGAGGTAGAATACAGTTGGTATTCGAGTGATTATGATACAGGAGGAAATATTCATGAACAAAACAGAATTAGTGGCAGCAGTGGCAGAGCAGGGAGAGGTTTCTAAAAAAGATGCAGAAAAAGTGCTAAAAGCTTTTGTTGATGTAGTTACAGAAGAACTGAAAAAAGGGGAAAAAGTTCAGTTGGTAGGTTTTGGAACATTTGAGGTAAGTGAAAGAGCTGCAAGAGAAGGAAGAAATCCTCAGACCGGTATGACCATGAAGATTGATGCCTGCAAAGCGCCGAAGTTTAAAGCAGGAAAAGCTTTGAAAGATGCTGTAAACGCATAATTGGTTTTGGATTGATGAATGTAAATAGAGAGCGCTGGCCGCTCTCTATTTTTGTAGGAGAAATAATGATATGAGATTAGATAAGTTTTTGAAGGTATCGCGCCTGATCAAGCGCAGGACTGTGGCAAATGAGGCATGTGATGCCGGAAGAGTTATGGTGAACGGTACGGTAGCAAAGGCATCCGTTAAAGTGAAAAAAGGGGACATTATTGAGATTCAGTTCGGAACAAAGACTGTAAAAGTGGAAGTGCTTGAGCTAAAGGAAACTACAAAGAAGGACGAAGCTGCCGAGTTGTTCCGATACCTGTAATTCTATAAAGTTTTTAACATATATTATCCCATACATTCATAAAATGATATCAAGGCACTGAATGACCGGAACATATCCGGATCATGGGTGAATGCGCGGAGGGATCCGCATGTATCATAGATGGAAAGGTTGGGGGTAGTGGTGGAAGAAAGTAAGATGCCGAAAACGCACAATCATAAGCTTGTAATCAACAACAGAAAAACCAGTATGGTGACGGGAGTTCTGGATGTATTGTCGTTTGACCTAAATGAAATCCTGCTGGAAACGGATCAGGGAATGCTTATGGTGAAAGGAACGGACATGCATGTGAATCGTTTAAGCCTGGAAAAGGGCGAGGTGGATTTGTCGGGGAATATTGACAGTGTGGCATATTCCAATATTAATTCGGCAGGAAAACAAGGTGAAAATTTTTTGACAAAACTTTTCCGGTAACCGAATATGTTGGGAATTGAAAAAGAGTTTTTGGTGTTCCTTCACGCAATCATAACCGGAGTTTTTGTGACTGCTGTATATTTAAGTCTTAGGGTGCTGAGAAGGATTTTCCGCCATGCATTATGGGTGATCAACATAGAAGATTTCGTATATTGGATTTTTGTATCACAGTACTTTTTTGTGCAAATTTACCACACAAGTAATGGTGAGATAAGGTGGTATTTTGTACTAGGTGTTGTGATTGGGGCGATTTTGATGCACTTTTTCGTTGCTTTTACAAAAAAAATCGATCAAAAATTATCTGATTTGATGGAGAAAAAAAACGGAAAAACTATTGATAAATCTGGGGAAAAAAGATAATATTATTTTACAATTGTGGATTTTATATAAGTAATAATAGGGAATATACCGGTTGGAAACAACAGTAAAGGGTGAGTATATATAATGGGAAGCTTAAAGCAGAAGAATCGGAAGATCCGGAAAGGACGTTCGAAGAGCAGGCTTCAGAATCATAAGAGAAGTGTGTTGGCAATCAGCAGTATTATTGTGATGCTCAGCGCAGTAATTGTTATTCATGGAATGGCGTTGCAGGCGAGAAACAAAGAATACATGGCTCAGGAAGCAGAACTTATGGCACAGCTGGATGATGAGAAGGATCGCTCGGAAGAGATTGATAAACTGAAAGAATATGTGGGAACAGATGAATATATTGAAGATGTTGCGAAAGAGAAGCTGGGATTGATTAAGCAGAATGAGATCCTGTTTAAGGCGGCTAATTGATGACGTATTCACGAATGATGAGCTTTGGAAGAGATTCCAGAGCTCTTTGTATTATAGTAAGGGAGGCAGGCAGATGGGAGAAAACAGAAACGAAGTGACGGTGATGCAAAGTCCGTATGTAACGCAAGCGGACAAGTTTGCCAAGTCCCTTAGGCATCTGGCGGATACATTTCTGAAAATGGAAGGAACCAGGGAAGGTTTCAGTGCTGAGGAAGTTCAGGAAATGATCAGACAGATAGAGGATCGGGTGTGCGGTTCCTGTGAGCGGAGGGAGCATTGTACCGGACAGAACAGGGAACAGATCGATCTGCTCATTTATGAATTGCTTTGTGCGGTGGAAAAATACGGTACTGAACTGAATGTAGAGATGAAACGAAAACTTCAGAAAAGCTGTATTCAGGCGCCTCGTTTTCTCAGGACTATTCTGGATGTGTTTCAGGAAGCAAAGAAAACACTGATTTGGAACAATAAAATGATCTTAAACCGGGAAGGATGCGCAGTCCAACTGGATACGTTCGCCCAGATGATACAGCATGCGACCAGGGAACTGGATGCAAGTATTTTTCAGGATCCGCCATTGGAAAAAAAGCTGAAGATGCACCTGAAAAGATCAGGAGTCAGGATGCTGAGCTCTGTATTTTTTGTGAATCCGCAGGGGCGATATGAGATTCATATTACGGGGAAAACAGAAAAAGGGGTATGTATGACAACGAAAAAACTGTCAGAGATACTTTCGGACTGTGTCGGACGGAAAATGTGTCCTGCCAGCGAGGAAAGGCCGGTGATGAGTCAGGAATACTGTACGGTAGTTTGTGTAGAAGGACCGGGATATTATACGATGCAAGGCATCGCAAAAATCGGAAAAGGATGTCAGAAGATTTCGGGAGACAGTTACCTGATGACGAGGTTGCCCGGTGGTCAGGAGGCGGCAATCCTTTCTGATGGGATGGGATCCGGAGAACGTGCTTCCAGAGAAAGTGCGATGATCGTAGATATGTTGGAAGAATTGCTGAAGGCGGGATTTCCCAGACAGACGGCACTGTCTATGATGAATACAGCACTGGTCATGGGAAGAGAAGAAGTATGTTTTTCTACTGTGGATATGAGTATTTTTGATCTGTACAGTGGGGAATGTGAATTTATAAAAGCTGGCGCTGCACCTACGTTTATACGGAAAAGGGAAGGAATGGAGCATATCTATTCTGAAAATCTTCCGCTCGGCGTAGTGCCGAATCAGCAAAGCGGAGAATTCAGAAGAAATCTGGAATCGGGTGATGTTGTTGTGATGGTCACGGATGGAATCCTGGATGCACTGCCTTCGGGAGAGCAGGAGCAATTGCTGGATCTGATCATCGGAGGAACATCGCTTGAAAATCCGAAAGAATTGGCCCATTATATCCTGCAAAGTGTCCTGGAACTGACAAACGGTGAACCGAAAGATGACATGACAGTTTTGGTGGCAGGAATCTGGGAGATGTGTTACTCTAATGATACGAAGAAAGAAAATCGTACAAAAGGAAAATCATGATGCTGAATAGAATAAAAAAGTTTATGGAAAAGTGGCATATGCTGACAGCGGGGGATACCGTGATAGCAGGTGTTTCGGGAGGTGCAGACTCAATGTGCCTTCTTTTTGTGCTGGAAGAATTGAGAAAGAGTATGGAATTTGATCTTGTTATCGTTCATGTGAATCATGGGATCCGCGGTGAAGCAGCAGATGCGGATGAGGAGTACGTGCGAGACATCTGCAGGAAGCTGGGGCTTACTTGCGAAGTATTTCATGTGAACGTCCCGGAATATGCAAGAAAGGAAAAACTTTCCGAAGAAGAAGCCGGAAGAGAGCTACGAAGAAAAGCGTTTCGTGAAACAGCAATCAAATATGGTGGTACCAGAATTGCACTGGCACACCACCAGGATGACAATGCAGAGACATTTTTTCTACATCTCGCCAGAGGAAGCAAGATGAAAGGACTTGGAGGGATCTGCCCTGTAAAGGGAGATTACATTCGTCCGCTTCTTTGTGTGAACCGGATGGAGATAGAAGAATTTTTGGAGAAAAAAGGAATCCTTTATTGTATGGATGCAACAAATCTGGAAGATACTTATACAAGAAACAAGATAAGAAACCATGTCATCCCATATTTTACAGAGAACATTAATTCAAAAACGGTAGAACATATTAATGGGGCTATGGAGCAGCTTCGAGAGGTGCAGGAATATCTGGAACGCCGGATGAGGGAAGCGTATCGGAAGTGCGTGAAAGAGGAGCGGGGGAAAATCCATATTTCTGAGCAGGAGTTCCGTAAACAGGATGAGCTGATCGGCAGAATGGTATTAAGACAGGCAATGGTTTGTCTTAGTAAAAAAGAAAAGGATCTGGATGAGGTTCATGTAGTTCAAATCAGAGAGTTGCTGGATAAGCAGACGGGCAGAAAAATTGATCTTCCTTATAAAATGCGTGCGGTACGGACATATGAGGGAATTGATTTGACTCTTGGAAATGAGACGAAGACCAATGGTACAGAAATGGGAAACGAAGGCAAAATTGTATGTATCCCGAATGTAAATGAAACAGAGGAATGGAGAGTTGAGTATGGAGATTGGAAGGTTTCTTGCAGAAAATTTCCGTTCACCCAGGGACTTGAGGGGATTCCGAAAAAAACATACACGAAATGGTTCGATTATGATATAATAAAAGAGAACGTCTTTGTACGCAACAGACGGGCAGGAGACAGGATTGCGATTGATAAAGAAGGAAATACGC
>SFQZ01000136.1 GCA_004562915.1 bacterium | reverse complement strand
ACAGGGATTTCTCATCGAGCCGGAGGAACTGACCTTCTATCAGGCCGATCAGGAAGAACCCTGGAGCTATCTCTGGGTTGGAGTAGGTGGAACCGGTGCGAGGAAATTTATACAGGACATTGGATTGAACAGTCAACAGCGGATTTTCCAGTGTGCGGACGGGGAGAAGCTGAAAGAAATCGTGATGGATATGATGACACATACCAGATCTACTGTTTCGGATCTGTATTATCTGCAGGGAAAGCTATACGAGTTGTTTTCGGTTCTGGCAGCTGATGTGGTGATAGAGGAATTAATGGAAGAGAATAAAGAGAATCGTTATATTCAAGAAGCGGTGACTTATATCCGGAATCATTACGCGGCAGGACTTACGGTAGAAGAACTGGCAGGCTATCTGGGAGTAAATCGAAGTTATCTTTATACGTTATTCAAAAATAAGCTGCAGCTGTCGCCCAAGGAGTTCCTGACAAAATTCCGGATATCCAGAGCGAGAGAACAGTTGATTCTTACGGAAGAATCGGTGGAAAATATCGCTGTTGCCTGTGGATATCACAGCACGCTGGTTTTTACAAAGAATTTTAAACAGGAGACCGGGATGACTCCGACAGAATTTCGTAAGACGAACCGGCAGGCAGCGAAAGATCGTCTGCTCATGAATCAGAAGAGCCCAGAAACCGGAAAAAACTAACATTTGATATGTTTTTGCTGACAAAAAGAACTAACGCAAGCCTTTGAGGAGCGATATACTTGTTATCAGAAATTCAAAGGAGGAACGAAGATGGCAGCAATTATTTATCATGAAAAAAGCAGAATCTTTCACTTATATAATCAGCAGATCAGTTATCTGATGTGTGTGTTGGAAAATGGTCATTTAGGCCAGCTTTACTATGGGAAACGGATTCGTGACAAAGAGGATTTCTCTTATTTGATCGAAAAAGCGCCCAGACCAATGGCTTCTTATATTTATGAAGGGGATCGGACCTTTTCGCTGGAGCATTTGAAACAGGAGTATCCGGTATACGGAACGACAGACTATCGCCATCCGGCGGTGGAGATTTTGCAGGAAAACGGAAGCCGTCTTTCAGATTTCCGGTATGCCGGGCATACGATCAATGGCGGGAAACCGCGCCTCGAAGGGCTTCCGGCAACGTATACGGAATCAGATGATGAGGCACAGACCCTGACGGTTATTTTGAAAGATGAATTGACCGGAGTAAAGTTAGAACTTCTTTACACGATATTCGAAAAGGACGGAGTGATCGCAAGGAGTGCACGGTTTGTAAATGAAGGAGAAGCTCCGGTTCACCTTCTCACGGCCATGAGCCTGAATCTGGATCTGCCGGATAAGGATTATGTATGGCTGCAGCTGTCCGGAGCATGGGCGAGAGAAAGATATGTTAAGACACGCGTGCTGGAACAGGGAATTCAGGCTGTGGACAGCAGACGTGGCAATTCATCTCATGAGCATAATCCGTTTCTTGTGCTGAAGCGCCCGCATACGACGGAGCATCAGGGGGAAGCTATCGGCTTCAGTCTGGTATACAGCGGCAATTTCCGGATGCAGGCGGAAGTGGACACGCATGATGTGACAAGAGTCACGGCGGGGATCAATCCGGCAGGGTTTGACTGGAAACTGGATATAGGGGAACATTTCCAGACACCGGAGGCGGTTATGGTTTATTCGAATGAAGGGCTGAATGGCATGAGTCAGGCATTTCACAGGCTGTACCGCTCCCGACTTGCCAGAGGATACTGGAGAGACCGGGTAAGACCGATTTTAAATAATAACTGGGAAGCGACGTATTTTGATTTTACCGAGGATAGGCTGGTGGAGATCGCTTCTAAAGCGAAAGAGTGCGGTGTGGAACTATTTGTACTCGACGACGGCTGGTTTGGAGAAAGAAGCAGTGACCGCGCAGGCCTTGGAGACTGGTACGCGAATAAGAAACGTCTTCCGAGAGGAATCAAAGGATTGGCAGAGCGGATTGAAGCGTTGGGTATGAAGTTTGGACTTTGGTTTGAACCTGAGATGGTGAACAAGGATTCCGATCTGTATCGCTTACATCCGGACTGGATTCTTCAGACGCCGGGACGCAGTGTTTCCCACGGAAGATATCAGTATGTGCTGGATTTTTCACGAAAAGAAGTAGTGGACTGCATTTACGAAATGATGGCGAAGCTGCTTGCGGAAGCGCGCATCTCTTATATCAAATGGGATATGAACCGCAGCATTACGGAGTGTTATTCGGCAGCACTTCCGGCGGACCGCCAGGGAGAAGTGTTCCATCGGTACATTCTGGGAGTGTATGACTTGTATGAGAGACTTACGAGTAACTTTCCTGAAGTTCTGTTTGAGTCCTGTGCAAGCGGAGGAGGACGATTCGACCCGGGAATCCTGTATTATGCCCCGCAGGGATGGGCAAGCGATGACTCAGACGCCGTGGAACGACTGAAAATTCAGTACGGCACATCCATGTGCTACCCGATCAGCAGTATCGGCGCCCATGTTTCTGTGACTCCGAATCATCAGGTATTCCGAAATACGCCACTTCATACACGGGCAAATGTAGCATACTTTGGAACATTTGGCTACGAACTGGATTTGAACAAACTGACAGATGAAGAAATCGAGCAGGTGAAGTCGCAGATAAGTTTTATGAAGGAATACAGAGAAATCATACAGTTCGGTACCTTCTATCGTCTGAAGAGTCCGTTTGAGAACAATGAGACGATCTGGCAGGTGGTAAGCGAGGATAAGAAAACATCTCTGGTGGGATGGTATCGTGTACTTAATGGAGTCAATATGCCATATACCCGGATACAGCTCCGGGGACTGCTGGAAGATACTTTGTATGAAAATGTGGAAAACGGTACGGATAATTATGGAGATGAGCTGATGAATCTGGGCCTTCTCACTTCCGATGTGACGGCAGGAGAAATTCTGTCCGGTAAAACGCCATGTACAGACTTTGATTCCAGAATCTATGTGTTAAAGGCAAAGGAATAATAGAAATGAAGAAAGAAGAAAAAAAAGAAAAGGCAAAGGGCGTAACTGGAATGAGGGCTGCGTTCATGCTGCTGGGAATTCTTTTGATCGGAATATGTGTGACCTGCTATCGCCTGAGTGAATTTGGAGTAGATCCGTTTAGTGGGATGAATCTTGGGATCAGCGGTTTTATCGGATGGTCCTTTGGAAACTGGCAGCTTGTGGCGAATATATTAATTTTGGTTGTAGTATTTTTTACTGTACGTCATTTGATCGGACCGGGAACGGTTATTAATATGGTAGGCGTAGGCTATACGGCAGACTTTTTGTGCTGGGTAGTGCTGGATGTACTGAAAGTGGAAATGACACTTCCGCTTCGGATACTGGCCTTGTGTCTGGGAACGCTGTTTGCCTCACTCGGTGTGGCGCTTTATATGATCGCCGATATGGGACTCTCTCCGTATGACAGTGTGGCTCTGATCATTGAGAAGCTGACCAAAGGGAAAGTGCCTTTTCAATTTGCCAGAGTAGCTTCCGATATTACAGTCATTGTGATCGGAGTCGCATTTTGCCTGGCGGCAGGTAATAATGTGTGGCTGATCGTGGGGATTGGAACGATTGCAAATGCATTGCTGAACGGGCCGTTGATCCAGTTCTTCAGGAAGCGGATTGAGAAGGTTGTGGATTTATAGTAAATTGCTGGAAATTATAACATCATCGGTGCGGCGGGTAATTTGTCTGTGCACCGATGATGTTTTTTATTAAATAGGGCTCATTATAAGTCGAGGAGTTCTGCGATGATTTTATTGGTATCGTATTCCGGTGCATATTTTTCAGATACATCACAGATCCGTTGAATCGTTTGAATATCTTCTTCCAGCAGATCAGCAATTTCTGTAGGGGGCAGTTGCTTTTTGAGTTTTTTGCAGATTTGTGGAACAAGGATTTCCATATGACCTTCCATGCGCCCCTCTTCCTTACTGATCCGACGTGTTTCCTGAACATCATAAGCTTCAAAACTGTCAAATAACATATCAAAATCCCTCCGTGTAATCAGATCGGTAAATGATTCTACTTCCTTGCGTGGTACATTCAGCCGATACAAGAAAACAGCGATAATTTTACCAATCAATGTTTCCAAGTGTAGAAAGTATAACATAAGGCCGCAGACCAGGCAAATTAAAAAAGTATAAAATGTAAAATACACTTGATAATACGGACACAACTGTGTATTCTTGAAAATGTAAGATATATTTTACATATAGGGTTATGCTTGAATAAAGGAGAAAAGTATGCAGTTTGAAGATGAGAAAGACTATATTATGCGGATTATCAAAGAGATGGTCGCCATTTTATCCAGTTTAGTATTAGGAAAACAGTATGTACAGGTGGAACTTGACAAGGAGAATAAATACGGAGTTTCCGGAGCAAAACCGGAGAAATGGAAGCAGTTGATTGATGCCGGAAAAATCAATGAGGCGGAGAATATGCTTTTGGAAACGCTGGATTATCATGATAAGGATGAAGTGGCAGCGGCAGTATTCTTTTACGAGTATATTGCTGAAAAAGGGGATGCATTTCTGGAGAAATATAATTACTCGATGGAAGAGGCGTTGGATGGTTTGAAGCAGATTGCTCTTCACTGTGGATATAAAGATGTTGTAGAAGTATTGCTGCAGAACCATATATAGAGGGGCAAAGAGTAGGAGGAATGAAAATGAAACTGATCTACAAAGGAAAATATAACGGAGATGTAAATACGCTTCCACATGGCGAACACAAGCCGGGCGCGGTGAAATTTAAGGAATTTGATGATGCAAAGACTTTGGGGATTGTTGCAAATGTCATAGCTCTTGTGATAACTGTGGGATTGTTTTTTTTATTTCTGGGAACATTGGGGGCACTTTGTCTGGGAATGGGAGCGGGAGATTATTATAATGTTTTCAATGCGTTAACACAGATGCCGAGAGGGGCAAGAACTTATTTGTATCAGTTCAATTCTTACTGGTATATGCCGTGATCATGAAGGCAGAATGTATGGGCTGCCAGGTAGACAGCCCATGCAATTCTGAGGATTATTTCATTTGCGGCTGAGTCAGGATGGATTTAACATGTTCAACCTCTTCCTGAGTCGCTTTGGCTGCCGGAACGTAATAACTTTTCTCCCGGGCAACCTGATAAAGTTTTTCCTGAGACATTTCAGTCTGATTTCGCATCTGCTTCAGACATTGTTTCAGTTCTTTGTTTTCTGTCTGGGTAATATAATCCGCAAACATTTTCAATTCCCCGTTGACTCCTACCAGAGTATCGGTAACCATCGTCTTTTCGTCCATTTCTCTGTGCCTCCTATAAAAATTTCATCAATTCCTGCTTATTTTTCATGGCAGAATCCGCTGCATCCTGAAAAATCTTTTTTACTTCAGGATCCTGTGACTGGGATGCATAATCCGTCATTTTGCAGTGGCAGGTTTCAAAACCGCCGATCAGGTGACGCAGATTTTGTAAGTCCAGAATCGAAATATCAGACATAGTATCATCCTCCTTTTGTACATTTCGTGTTACGGACTTAGTATGGCTTAGAAATATCCTTTTTATTCTGGCTGGGGAATGATATACATTTGCCTTTCCTTGGGATAGGTACTTCCAAAGATATAGTTCGTTATATCGTCAAATGTAAGATCCGCGTCATTTGCATATACCAGATAAGTGCTGTCGGAGG
>SFQZ01000135.1 GCA_004562915.1 bacterium | reverse complement strand
TTTTTCTTTTTAAAAGATAAATTTCAGGGGCAGATGTGATCCGCATGGATCACATCTGCCCCTGTGTAGAACTATCTATTTCCCGACAGCCCCTTTTTTCTTACCACTCCAGCTCATGAACTGATTTCATAAAATGTATTCAAATATTGTTGGAAGACCATATGAATATCCGTAGGCTCAGTAAATTCATTTGCTGACGAATCGCTGCATGTCACATGCAATCGATATATATAACATAAATCTGCAAGTGACATATTGGTACTGAACGAATTTCCAAACATTTTCATCACTTCCGCAGGAACCGTCCAATCTTCGGATGCACTGTCCGTAACTTTATCGACAAACTTTACCAGTTTTTCCATTTGAAGCTGATCTGTAATCTGATCTGTTTTAGCATCCAGATAGCCATCCACCACCTGCATATCAAGAACCATATACCCCTGGATCGACAAACCGCACAGATAATCGGAAACATAATCCGCAATGTCAGAATAATTCATGGCAGAACTATAATCAATCGCCAGTAAGGAAGCCGGGACAGCCATAGTTCGAAACGAGTTTGATTTCTCATCAAAATTCACAACCACTGTTGAAAATGTGTAATTCGAATTTTTTCCAATCAGTAAAATATTTGTTGTGCCGGTCCGTCGTTGATACTCCTTATCCTCATAGCTGATGGTTCGACCATTATTATTCGAAAAAGCCGTCACTTCTTCCGGAACCCGAAAGACCATACCATCAAAAGATGTCATGTGATTTTTTCCCTTCCAATATATTCCCATAAAACAAGCTGACATAACTATCAGACATAAAACAACGCCTAAAATAACCGTAACCACAATTTTACAAGTTTCTCCCGACTTTTTATGGCTGGAGTTCTTTTTTGAGACATTCTTTTCGTTTTTCTCACGCTTCTGTTCCCGGGCTTTTTCTTTTTGTGGAACCTCTTTCTTCTTTGTCCCGGTATCTGCCTGCTTCTCCCTTTTCTGTTCTTTTTCGGTCTGAGGTACATCAGATTCCTTATTCTCATCCTGATCCCATGCACTCAGAATCATTTCCAGTTCCAACTCCATTGAATCCTTTTTATCAGCCATCTTTTATCTCCTATACCAGCTTTCTTAACCTGCTGTAAATCTTATTTATCGTCTGGCGCCAGGGAATCATCCGAATCCATACATGTTCAAAAAACTCCCACCAAAAATCGCCCGGCCGAATCCATTTTCCTTTGCGGTTGACCGCTATAATTTTTGCAAAAATCTGTTCCGGTTCTATTGGTCCTTCGATCCAACTCTGCGCATCACCTACAAAATAGCATCTTCCCAACTGGTCCACCTTACAGATCCGATGCATAATATATTCGCCGGTCTTTCTCTGGAAAAAAGCAATATCGCCTTGTTTCCAGATACCATCGCCTTTACACATCAGCACCTGATCTCTTCCATGAATCAAAAGCGGTGACATACTGTTTCCGGTGACTGTCAGAGAAACCTCTTTTCCTTCTTCCATAATTTCCTGTAAAACAGGTATGTATTGATGAATATCAACAATTCTTTTTCCACATTCCATTTGATTTCTTCCCAACGCAAACCTTCCGCGTCTGTTATTTCTTCTTTCCATACCCATACTTACCATAGCCATAACGACCATAGCCATATCGGCCATAGCCATATTTTCCATAACCATAACTTCCGATACCGGTCATCTCACCATTAATAGCACATCCTATCAGTAAAGTACCCGTCTGAGCTATCACTTCTGCACCGAGCAATATCTTATCCCTCCGTGCATAATCCTGCCGAATCACCATAACACAGCCTTCTACACTGTCAGCAATCAGGGAAGCATCATTCATGATCGCGCAGGGCGGTGTATCGATCAGAATAAAGTCCATTTTTTCTTTATATCTCTGAACCAATTCTTTCAGTACATTGTTGGTATATAAGCGTTTCACTCTCTGAACCGGAGTACCGCCGGGAATGATATACAAACTTGTCTCTTCATATCTGCAAATCACTTCTTCTGCTTTTTTCTCTCCATCCAGAACGTCACAGAGACCGCCTTTTCCTTTGTCCAGCTTAAAAAGATTCGCAACGGAGGGATTTCTGAGATCGCCATCCAGCAAAAGCACTTTATATCCCTTCTGAGCCAGCAGCAACGCAATATTACAGGCAGTTGTTGTCTTGCCTTCTCCCGCCAGAGCACTGGTGACCATAAAGGTCTTCATTTGCTTTTCTTTCATAATTCTGGCAAGACGCACCTGCAAAGTATCCATAGATTCCAGATAAATATCCGGCATCACCGGATTGTCTACAAGAATTCTGGGATTCTGCCGGGTACTTCTTCTTTTAAAATACAGCTGTGGAATACCGCAAAGATATTTTATATTCAAAAATTTTTTCAAATCATCCTGATTCTTTACTGTAGTTCTCGCAGCAGTCCGAACAACCATAATAAGCAGACACAGGAACAAAGCTCCGGCAATTCCCAGAGCAATACTTCTCTTATAGGAAGGCTGATTCATCGGTTGGCTGGGAACTCCCGTCTCATCCAGAAGCTTCAGCTGTGTATCCCCGATCACATACCTTGCCACCTGAGGATAATTATTTATGACAGACTGCAAAATATCATATGCGGTCTGACCATCCGCCGCAACAACCTTGATCTGAAAAATATTGGTATCTCCCAACATTTCTGCAGAAATCATTCCCGGTACACTGCTCATTCCCAGATCATTTGCCACTACTCTGCTTAATGCACCGCTTGTAAGAATATAAGGAAATGTAGCGTTCATCTGCTCCGTGGTAATCTTATTATAATAATTTCCCGCCACCACATTGCCATTGGCACCTGCGGTAACAACAAAAGACGCCGTCGCTTCATACTGCTCGTGATAGCTGGTTTTTTCTTTCAAAAATCCGGCACCGGCTCCTACAAGAACAATAATCAGAAAAAGCCACCAGGTTTCCCGAAATCTTTTTATCATATCACCAATGACAGCTAAAAGATCTATCTTATTTTCTTCAATACTTTCTTCGTCGCGATATCGTTCTCCCATAAACTTACTTCCTATTCTTTCGACTCTTTTGGCTTCTTCGATTTCTTTTTTTCAGTATCATAATAACCATATCTGGAATATGAATATCCGCGTCCATACTTTCCATAATAATGTCCATACTCTTTGGATTTTCCAAGGAAACCTGAGCGGACATTGTTATAAACGCATCCCAGAACCTTACCATTTGTACGGTTCAGCTGGTCAATCGTATCGTTGATATAGCATGCTTCCATCAGATCCTGCTGCACAACCAGAAGGCTGGCGTCTGCAAGGTTTGCAATAACCTCACTTTCTGCCACAAGAGCCATAGGGGAGCTGTCCAGAATAATATAGTCCGCCTTCACCTTCAAAGCCGCCAGTATTTTACTCAGATACTCTGTTACGTCCTGTGTCATCATTCTTTTGTGTGGTTTCACACTATAAATAACCCGAAGTTTATTCTCCAACCCTGCTTTCCTGATCTTCACTGCTTCCCGGTTTCTCAGGATGGCTCCCAGATCAATCCCTTTCCACTCTTTTTCCGGAAGTTCAAAAATTTTGTACTGGGATGGTTTACGAAAATCACAGTCCACCAAAATAACAGCATAACCCTCCTGTGCAAGAGACAGAGCAAGATTCGCAGCAATCGTAGACTTTCCTTCATTCTCCGATACGCTGGTAACCATAAGAACTTTTTTTTCGTCCTTTTCAAGTTCCCGCCGAACTCTGGTCGCCAGCATTCTGACCGCTTCCACATACCCAAAACTCAATCCCGGATTATCAATACACATGGAATAGTACTTCTTCTTTTTCAGGGAGAGCAATGTTTTATGCTTTTTTTCATGATAAACGGTACCCAAAAGTCTGGCATCTACCTTTTTATTCATTTCATCTTCATTTTTTATCGTATCTTTACAATATGATAAAAATGCAAACAGTAATATCATCACAGCGCCCGTAGCCAGAGCCGCTTTTTTCATCCCGCTCCTTACGTTCAGAGGGTTGGATGCTGCAACGGGAATCACAAAATCCTGAATCACTCTCACGGAAATATTGTCCATCAATTCACCGGACAACTCCGTTACCCCGTCCATAACTCCGTGAATGAGCAGATAAGCCATCCGTGGATTATCCGCTTTAATGCTAAGAGTCATCAGATTTGACGATTCTACCACACTGACATTGACTTCCGCATCAAAACTCTTCAGACCCAGTTTTTCACAAACCTGTTTTTTCAGGATATTGCTGTTTGCAATCTGCGAAAATCTCTCTGTCATACTCTGTGCAGAATTCAGATTATCTGCAACTGCATTGGAACTGAAACCGCTTTTTCCCACAACAAATGTTGTAGTAGCCGTATACTGAGGTTTATAGGTTAGTTTCAAAAAAGAACCTGTTATCGCTGCTGCTGCTATGGCAACCAGCACGATTACCCACCACTGCCGGAATACATCACGGATAATAGATTCTATGTCTATCGTTATTTCTTTATTTTCTGTTACATTTCTTCTGTTTTCCTGCATGTAATTTCTCCACTACTCTTCCACTACCACAACAAGACGTACCTTTCCCTGCGTCCCGTTCTCCTCCTGTATTGCATAACAGATTTCATATGTCCCGGGTGTATAATAATCCACCTGACTGTCAACCCGAATACTTTCTTTTCCTATCTCAGGCGGATTATCCGAACCCCAGATATATTCCTGTCCCCGTAATATAATTCCTTTTACATAGTCCAGAGGATTCAGGGGAGAGCCCGTTTTCGCATAAACCAGATATTCATTTAACAGGATCTGCGGTGTCGTATTTCCCATTGCAGAACTGTAATACTCTACCGTTACCGGAAGATCCACCACATCACCTGCACTGTTCGACACCTGTAGATGCATTCTGTATTCACCGGGTTGGCTGGAAGAAACTGTCTCCTCGGAAGTAATCTGTACATTGGAAGTAATATCCCCATCCAGACAATCCATAACCGATATCTTATCCATCAAGGCCTCCGAGTTGTTAATCTGTACCTTAAGCGGTCCGGAAAGGGAAACTCTTGGCGATGTATAATCGCTGTAAATAACTTTTCTCACATTTTTTGTAACATTTCCATCTTTATCAAAAGCAGCTATCGATGCCTCTCTGCATCCCTTCTCAATAAAATTACTTAAGCTTTCCACAACCAATAGGTCTGTTACTTCCCCATCTTTTTTATCTATGGCTGTAACACCGGAAAGGACGGCTTCCTGGCCGTCCTGCGTACTTACTGTAATCTCTTTTTCTTCCATACTGATCTGCGGACCATTTTTATCTGTCTGATTCTCTGTATAAATACTTACTCCGCCATATACAAGAAGGGCCATCAGACATCCTATTATACTGAATATTCTCAAAAATCTTATCATATTATCTCTCCAGAATTCCCCCGCTCACAAGCGTATCTAAAAATTCCTGAATATCTTCCCGGGCGGTTTCCTCATCGACCTCATATTCATCCAAGACTTTTGCCACCAGATCTTCCTTAGTCACATCCTCCTGAAGAAGATTCCAAAGAAATGCACCTATTTCATTTACCGTAATCAAGCCATTAAAAGAAAGAACTGTTCTGCCTATAGGAATAATCACATAATCTCCCGCAATTTCTCGAAGAACAAACTCTTTATCCACTTTCATAACTGCTTTCCTTCCTTTGTATCA
>SFQZ01000134.1 GCA_004562915.1 bacterium | reverse complement strand
AATGCTGATGATTGCATCCTGGAACATGACAGGCATCCCAAGCCTTAAAAGCCTTTTTGCCAGACTTATATTTATTGCAAAATCCTGACGCTTCAGCTTCAAAAAAGAAATCCTGCGCAGGGCAGCAAAACAATAGATACATGAAATTCCCTGTGCGATCAGCGTTGCAGCAGCACCGGCAATACCAAAATGGAATCCGATCATATGATAAGCCGGTTCTAAATTTACAACCGTTTCCCAAATACCTGTTATATTTCCACATCAAAAACTCTCTTCTTAAAATAGTATTTCCGGTCTTCTTCGGTGATCTCGCGAATCACCCTGCAGGGATTGCCCACAGCAACCACCCCGTCCGGAATGTCTCTGGTCACAACACTCCCGCCGCCAATCACTACATTATTCCCAATCGTCACTCCCGCCATAATCACGACGCTCCCGCCTATCCACACATTATCTCCGACAGTAATTGAGATACCGTATTCATAGCCGGAGTTTCTGGATTCATGATGTAATGGATGTCCGGCAGTATAAAAAGACACATTTGGTCCCAGCATGACATTTTTCCCTATTGTCACCTTTGCAACATCCAAAACTGTACAGTTATAGTTTGCAAAGAAATTATCTCCGACCTCTATGTTATAACCATAATCGCAATGAAATGGAGGCTCTACAAAAACAGCTTCGCCGCTTTTTCCAAACAATTCCTTTAGCAGCCCCGGAATCCTGTTATACTGATCCGGATGGACTTGATTCAGTTCATAAATCCTTCTTTTACATTCCAGGCGTTCCCTGCTCAATACTTCATCAGATGCAATGTAGGGAAGTTCTGCAAGCATTCTTTCTTTTTGATCATTTTCAAAACTCCTCAAATTCATATTTTTCATTATCGTTAGCTTGCTATTATATTCCTGAAAATTTATTATGTCAATTATCTCCCTAGATAAATGCTTCTCTCCTTTCCGTCATAATCACTGCATCTTTTACTTCCAGATTTCCCTCAGAGACAAAGAACCCGAGACTGCGTCCCTGATAATTATACATTCTGAAACCAAAAGCCACATCGTTGTTTACATAGAGTACAGCGATCGTATCCTGTATATAGAGTGCAAGTTCGTATTCTTTGTCCGTCTCCAGAGTAAGCGGACGCTCCATCTCTACCGCATACGGGAACATCTGTCCTCCCTGTTCATACATTCTAAGTCCGGAACGGAACTGAATTCTGTTGAAATCCGGCTCAAACATCAGATAATATCCGAAGTCAAATTTCTCGTCCACCTGCAAAGCAAGGCCAAACCGGGACGGTTCTCCTGTATATTTCAAAGTTGCACGGATACAGCACTGTTCCGGGATTTTCTGCGCAAGCGCAGCCGAATAACCGTATTCCGAGCAGCAGCTGAGGCTGTTATGATCTTTCGTCCATGTTCCTGTCAGCCCTTCTGCATGTATTTCTTCCGACCTGACAAACGCATTGGCTACACTGTCCACCGGGCATACCCCCAGCGTCCCGTCCTCATGCTGCAGGATCTTGTGTACTACAATGGAACCGCCCCAGTTCCAGGTCTGATAGTCCTTTCCAAAATCGTTCCCCGGATCAAAGCCCCATCCGTTCTCTCCCCGGGTCGGATTCCATCCATAAATAAAACGATCCTTTCCATCCGTCCCTGTCTTAGCCGCATAAAAAGCTCTTCCGTCAAAGGTATCCACTCTGGGTTTGAGCCATGGTCCTTTTGGGGACCGACTCATACGATAATAGGTACTGAATCCGTCCGTATAACTGGAATAAACCAGATAATACCAGTCTCCCATCTTAAAGAAGTCCGGACACTCATAAGCTCCCTGATGGGTTCGCGGTGCGTAAAGCGGTCTTCTGTATTCCCAGTGAGCCAGGTCATCTGAGACACAGAGCGCTACACAGCCATTTCTCTCAGTTGCACCATTTTCCCGTGCAGCAAGCAGCATCCACCATTTCTGCTCTTCCTCATTCCAGAATACAAATGGATCTCTCCAGTCCGACATCCTGTAGATTTCTCCGTCAGCTGTAAATTTCTCTTCCGGTATATCTGTCCAGTGTACCAGATCGGTGCTGGTCGCATGTCTTGCCCACTGGGCCTGCGGTTCCTGATCAAACGTGCAGTAAAACATGTGATACAGTCCGTTCACTTTCAGAATGGAACCTGTCCCTCCGTGAATGTTGGTGGGCGTTTCTATAAAATTCCGGTTGTCCTCCGAAACAATATGATGCCATCCGTACACGACCATATCCTTCGGCGCATCCGGATTCCAGTTCTTTAAATAATAACCTTCAAACCGTTTTGTTTCTTCATTGTAATATGGGATGACATCTCCTGTTTTTGCATACTCCGGTGAGTAAAACAGATCCATTGCTCTTCCTCCCGTCTTTTTTTAAATCATTCATTTGCAAAAGGGCCGCCAATACGGCAGCCCTCGCACATTACTTCATCAAGTACCGTGACACCCAATTAATAATTGGTCAGTTCATAGAACATATCGAAACCTTTCTGCTTCAGTTCCAGCAGTTCGGAAAGTCCCATAGCATCCATTTTATCAAGGTATGCACTCCATGCGTCATCTGTGATTCCGTCTTTTACGATCTCAGCCTTTACTTGATATCAATATTTTATCACAGAAATAATTTCATTGGAAGTAGAAAACGGGCAGTTGCGGAAGAACCCAAAGGGGCCGGAATAATCAATTTACCACTGTATGTCAAAATTCCCCTTTTTCCAACTGCTTTTTCTCAGCATATTCCTGTTCCAGTTCCTCTGCCAGATATGCATCGCTCATGCAGTGCATATCCGATACACCGTCACGAATCAGCTGATAGACCTCGGAATGGTAAAAAAAATCCAATGCCGCATCCAGTGAAAGTCCCTGCTGTTTAGCAAAACACTCAATGACACGGCTGTATTTTTTCTGAAGTAAAATCGGATTAGCTGTCATAATATTTCACTCCCTTCAAAATGCAGCAAAGACAATGCCTTCTCTGTGCGAAAACAAATTTGCAGGTTCGGCTTTTCATATCGCAGACGGTTGATGGCTTCCATCTTATCAATCAATCCGTCAAAAAACAGTTCCACCGTATTGAATACCTTATCATTGGCAACACCGCCCACAACAAGGTCATAATTTGTCGAATCTTTTCCGCTACGGCAGTTCAGAATAAAATCCAGCCATTCCTCGGAATACGAATCGAATTTCAATATTTTCAGTTCAACTTTCCGACTTTCATCATACTCATATCGAGAAATAACACCATCTTTTCCACGACGTTTGAACTTTCCGCACCACTTTTCAGCCTGCTCATGCAGTGGCGTGACATAGAAGCCACGTCCGAAGTCAACATTAGGACGGGAATGAACCAAATCCGGCTTTGCAATCTCTAAAAAAGAACCATGATAGAGAATCATACTTTCACACCCCTTTCTTTCATCACATCAAGAAGGTCGTCTACGATATATTCCCGGCTCTGAGTATGCAGCACTTCATATTCCGGCACGATATATCCGTTCAGAATGTCGCTCTTTTCAGTAAATGCCTGATAGACATACTCTGCATCTACACCCAGTTTTGCCGCCACATTTTCAATGCAAAACACGACAAACTCCAACTCACTGGAATTTTTTATTTTTCCATCCTGCATCACAAATCCTACCTCCCTTTACTTAATATTTGTTGCAATTTCAGAAAGAGCAACGTTAATTGACTTTTCCTTTTCTTCCTTACCTAAAACTGTATTTGATAATATTGAATCAAGAATATTATGTTTCACTTCATTACCACCTCTATATCCCCTTCTTATTTGCATTGCGTTTTTATCTCTTCTATAGAATCTTTCAATTCACGCATTTTTGTCACAATTTCAAAATTTTCACCATTTAATTTCCAAATATCAACTGAGCTAATTGTTGTTGCCAACTCTTTCTCCACTTTAATCAATGTATTATAAATTTGTATTTTTAATGTATCCTTTACTTCATCATCATTGCTTTTCTTTTTATTTGCGGTCACCTTCATATCCTTTGCATATAAACCGCGCCCAACTCTTACAATCTCTTTCGTATCAACTAACTGAGACACAGCTCCAGATATTTGACCACGTGTAACATCTTTCCCACTATTTGCTACTATATACTCTTTAAAATCTGGTGCAGTGTACATTCCACCCTGCCTAACACATTCTTTTATTAACATTTTAATCTCAGCTGTTGATATTCTCATTCCACTCTGTCTCCTTTGTTCTATTTTATCAATTTATTTATTAATTTTATTTTTGTTCATTTTTTATTTAATTGCTAACATCTTTGATTTTCGTATTAAAATTATAATACATGTCAATATCCTTTTCAATATTTTTAATTTATTGTACCATTTCATTTTTTATTAAAACTTTGTCCCGTCAACAGCATTTTGTAATTTTTCGTTTCTTTTTTACTTCATCTCTTAGGCAGGCTTTCGCTCACGCATAAAGCCCCATACCCCACCTGTGAATTCGGATATTCTTCAAATCCCGGGAGCGCTCTGGCTCCTCTTCTTAAGTAAGCTTTCACCTTCTCCCCATACAAAAACGGATCATTCCCCCATACAATTCCCCACTCCATAAGGAGAGCTGCCGCCCCGGTCACAAAAGGTGTCGCAAAAGATGTCCCGCTCGCTGTCACCGTTCCTCCTCCGGCGCGGGTAGTCGTGACATTCACTCCCGGAGCAACAAGATCCGGTTTCACTCTTCCTCCGCCGAGCAGATATCCCCGACCGGAGAAATTTGCATAGGTAAGTGTCCGTGCATCATAGGCTCCAACCGAAATCACACGTTCTGCAGTCGATGGAATCGTGAGGGAGACATTTTCCTGTGGAAACAGAAATCCGGTTCCTTTATTCAGCACATTTTCACTGGGAAGCCACATTTCATAATTTCCTTCCACAATTTTTCCCGGAGTAAGTACAATCTCCCATATTCCGGAAGTAATATACGTTCCGACAGGAAGAAAATCCAAATAGATTTCCTGTGCCGTACTGTATGGATTCGGCTCTCCGTAATAAAGAAGAATTTCTGTCGCACCAACACGAAAACGTTGCGGGCCCAGCACCTCCCGGATTGGACCGACAATTGTTCCTGCCTGCGTTCTGAGAGATATTTCCACCTCATCAACATAAGACTTCCAGATCTGAACGTTCAGGGTAGGCTGATTCTCCTGAACGGCAAGCTGAATACGCTCTTCATTTCCTTCCCGAAGTGTTCCGGAAATATGACCGGCACTTGCAGCCTCATTTCCCATTCCGATACAGATCACACTTTTCCAGAAATTCGAAATATCATCAATAAAGCGCTCCAGAAGAGAGGTGCCGTCATGTGACCCATACGTATTCCCAATACTGATATTCACTGCCACCGGTTTCCCTGTTTCAAGTGCTTTCTCCACCACATAATTCAACCCCATCATCAATTCTGTCGTCCTCGGAAACCCTTCTTCCCTCGGTCTTCCAAGCTTCACAACTATCAATTCACTTTCACTGGCCACACCGCGATACCGATTTCCACTCCCAAGTCCATTTCCCGCCGCAATTCCAGCCACCGCCGTACCGTGTCCGGACGTATCCGTTACGGGAACCAGTCTGCGCATTTCCAACGGATCATTCTTAAGAAGCGCGTCATTAATCTGCTCTCTGTTATACTCAGAGCCCAGGGCATACCCTGTCGGAGGCGCGCCGGAAATCGTCTGA
>SFQZ01000025.1 GCA_004562915.1 bacterium | reverse complement strand
TTGGGGTAACAAACTGTATGCCCTGGATGATGATGTTTTGTTGCCGGCGAACGACAGCATGAGAAGAAGTTTTGGGTTCGTTTGCCGAGGCATTGCTAAGAGGTGTGATGAAAGGGTTAGAGGGCGGACTGTACCTGTGAAGGGAGAAATCCGACCCTCCAAGGTCGGATTTCAGGGGTGCTGAGTGGAGAAATTCTTCAGAATTTCTCTGCGAATCGCCCCGGTGCCCTACGCAGGTACAGTCCACCCCTTAGCCTTTCACACACCTTGAAGCTGTCTCGGCAAACGAACCCAAACCTTCCTCTCATGTGTAACTCGTACCAACAAAACTATCTTCCTGACCTATAAGTTTGTATACCCCATCAGCGACTGATCCACAGCCTTCGCCGCCTGTCGTCCTTCCTGGATTGCCCAGACAACCAGCGACTGTCCTCTGTGCATATCGCCTGCTGTAAATACGCCGGGAACGCTGGTCTCGTAACCCCCTTCGGCTGTCAGTACATTTGTCCTTGGATTCAGTGCGGTCTGGAATGCATCGGTGACGTATTTCTGGCTTCCCAGAAAACCTGCTGCAATCAAAACCAACTGTGCATCAATGGTTTCTTCCGATCCTTCAATCGGTACCATCATCATTCTTCCGCTTTTTTCATCCTTTTTGGATTCCAGCTTTACGATCACTGCTTTTTTGACATTACCGTTTTTATCTTTAATAAATTCTTTTACTGTTGTCTGATATACACGCGGATCGTGGCCAAATACTGCGATAGCTTCTTCCTGGCCGTAATCCGTTTTCAAAACTCTCGGCCATTCCGGCCATGGGTTATTTGGTGTACGTTCTACCGACGGTTTGGGCATCATCTCGAGCTGTGTGACAGATTTAGCACCCAGACGGATCGCTGTTCCCACACAGTCATTTCCTGTGTCACCACCGCCAATTACCAATACATGCTTTCCTTTTGCAGAAACAAATTTTCCATCTTTTAGGTTGGAGTCCAGAAGGCTCTTGGTCACAGATCCCAGATAATCCACAGCAAAGAAAATGTTATTGCTGTCTCTTCCCGGTACGTTGATATCTCTCGGATTGGATGCACCACAGGCAAGTACGATACGGTCAAACTGTTTTTTCAATTCTTCCGCTGTGATGTCTTTTCCCACATCCACACCAGTCCTAAAGACTACGCCTTCTTCTTCCATCAGTTTAATCCGGCGATCCAGCACTTTTTTATCCAACTTCATGTTTGGGATACCGTAACGAAGAAGTCCGCCGATTCGGTCTTTTCTTTCAAATACAGTGACGGAATGCCCCCTTCTGTTCAGCTGAAGGGCTGTTGCCAGACCTGAGGGACCACTTCCGATCACCGCTACTTTCTTTCCTGTACGAACCTTCGGCGGCTGTGGCTGAACCCACCCGCTTTCATAAGCATGTTCGATGATCGCACGCTCATTTTCCTTAGTAGCTACCGGTTTTCCATGCAAATTACAGGTACATGCCGCCTCACACAGTGCAGGGCAGACACGACTGGTAAACTCCGGAAAACAGTGTGTCTTTGCAAGGCGCTCATACGCCTGTTTCCAGTTCCCACTGTAAACCAGATCATTGGTTTCCGGAACCAGATTGTGAAGAGGACATCCGGAAGCCATACCGGCCAACATGCCGCCGTTCTGGCAGAAGGGAACGCCGCATTCCATGCAGCGTGCTCCCTGTTTCTGTTGTTCTTCTAATGTAAGCGGAGTCCGGAATTCATTGAAATGGCGGATTCGCTCTAACGGTTCTTCTACTTTTGCATTCTTTCTTTCATAATCCAAAAATCCTGTTGCTTTTCCCATTTTTCTTACTCCTCCGTCGTCTCTTTGGTCTGGAAGCTCTCATAGAAAGCTTCCATCTGAGCCTGCTCCGTACTCATTCCTTTTTCTTCCAGTTTTGCGGAAAGAGCGATCATTTTCTTATAATCGTAAGGAATGATTTTCTTAAATTTCGGCAGATATTCACTGAAATGATCCAGAATCCACGTTCCCCGCTCAGAGCCTGTCGCTTCCACATGTTCCTCGATCATGGCTTTCAGCTCCTGAATATCATATTTGCTCTCCAGTTTTTCAATGGAAATCATATCCTTATTCAGATTTCTGTACAGATGACTGTCTTCATCCAGCACATAAGCGATACCGCCGCTCATACCTGCTGCAAAGTTCTTTCCGGTTTTCCCAAGAACCACCACACGACCACCTGTCATGTATTCGCATCCATGCTCACCTACACCTTCTACTACGGCATAAGCACCGGAATTACGTACTGCAAAACGTTCGCCTGCCACACCATTGATATATACTTTACCGCTGGTGGCTCCATACAGGGCAACGTTGCCTGCAATAATATTGTCTTCTGCCTTATATCCTCTGTTCTTTGGCGGATACACTACCAGTTTTCCGCCGGACAGACCTTTTCCAAAATAATCATTTGTATCACCGCAAAGTGTCAGTGTCAGTCCCTTCGGGATAAAGGCTCCAAAACTCTGACCTCCTGCTCCTGTACAGTTGACTGTGATCGTATCCTCAGGAAGTCCTTCTTTATGCTGTCGAGTGATCTCGGCTCCGAGGATGGTACCAAAGGTACGGTCTGTGTTGCCGACTTTCAGATCAATGGATGTCTTTTCACCTTTTGCAATAGCCCCGGATAATTTCTTCATAAGTACTTTTTCATCCAGTGTTTTCTCAAGCTGGAAATCATATACCTGAGATGGCTGGAAAGTCACACACTGGTCTTTTTCTGTGTATGGATTAAAAAGAATCTCACTCAAATCCATCTTGGATGCCATAGCAGACTTAGAATTTTCTTTTACTTTCAGAAGATCGGTTCTTCCCACCATTTCATCCAGGGTACGAACGCCCAGTTTTGCCATATATTCACGAAGTTCTTCTGCGATAAAACGCATGAAGTTCTCTACATATTCCGGTTTTCCTTTGAAACGTTTGCGTAGTTCTGGATTCTGTGTAGCAACACCCACAGGACAGGTATCCAGATTACATACACGCATCATGACACAGCCCATCGTTACCAACGGAGCCGTTGCAAAACCAAATTCTTCTGCACCCAGAAGAGCTGCGATTGCAACATCACGACCGCTCATCAGCTTACCATCGGTTTCAATACGAACACGATTTCTAAGACCGTTCTGCAGCAATGTCTGGTGTGTCTCAGCAAGACCCAGTTCCCAGGGAAGTCCTGCATTGTGAATGGAACTTTCCGGAGCAGCACCGGTTCCTCCGTCATAACCGGAGATCAGGATAACCTGAGCACCAGCTTTTGCAACACCTGCAGCTACCGTACCAACTCCAGCCTCAGATACCAGTTTTACAGAAATCCGTGCATATTTATTCGCATTTTTCAAGTCATAGATCAACTGTGCCAGATCCTCAATGGAGTAAATATCGTGATGCGGCGGCGGGGAAATCAGGCTCACACCCGGTGTAGAGTGTCTTGTCTTTGCGATCCACGGGTATACTTTTCTTGCCGGTAGATGGCCGCCTTCACCAGGTTTTGCTCCCTGTGCCATCTTAATCTGGATTTCCTGTGCACTAACCAGATAGCGGCTGGTAACACCAAATCGACCGGATGCTACCTGCTTAATTGCAGAGCATCGATCCTCAGCACTTCCTGCAGAATCCAGACGTTCATCACTCTCACCACCCTCACCGGTATTAGATTTACCATGCAGGTGATTCATGGCGATAGCCAGTGTCTCATGGGCTTCCTGTGAAATGGAACCGTAAGACATAGCACCAGTCTTGAAACGTTTTACAATCTCATCTACACTTTCCACTTCTTCCAGCGGCACTCCCTGCTTGGGATAATTGAAATCCATCAGGCTTCGCAGATATCCGCTCTGCTCTTCATCCACAAGAGCCGTGTACTGCTTGAACATATTATAGTTTCCAGTCCACGTGGACTGCTGGAGCAGATGAATGGTCTGCGGATTGTAGCGGTGTTCTTCTCCTCCGCTTCTTCTTTTATGTTTTCCAAGACTGTCAAGGGTCAGATCTGTTTCCAGTCCCAGCGGATCAAATGCGCGGGAATGACGTTCATCTACCTGACGGGCAATATCTTCCATTGTAATACCACCTACACGACTGACAGTTCCTGAGAAATATTCATTCACTACTTCCTGAGAAATACCGATTGCTTCAAAAATCTTTGCGCCCTGATAAGACTGAATCGTGGAAATACCCATCTTAGATGCAATCTTTACAATACCATGAAGTACTGCTGCGTCATAATCATCTACTGCCGCATAATAATCTTTATCCAGCAGATGTTCGTCAATCAGTTCCTGAATGGTATCGTGTGCCAGATAAGGGTTCACCGCACATGCACCATAGCCAAGAAGAGTTGCAAAATGATGTACCTCTCTCGGTTCACCGGATTCCAGAATCAACGCCAGTGAAGTCTGCTTTTTCGTCGTAACCAGATGTTGATGGACAGCGGAAACAGCTAAAAGGGACGGAATCGGCACATGATTTTCATCCACTCCCCGGTCGGAAAGTACCAGAATATTTGCTCCGTCTTTATATGCCTTATCCACTTCCACAAACAGACGGTCGATGGCGCGTTTCAGCTTGGTACTCTTATAATAAGTAATCGGAACCACAGCCACCTGGAAACCAGGTACTTTCATCTCTTTGATTTTCAGCATGTCGGTATTGGTCAAAATCGGATTACGGATTTTCAACACCTGACAGTTTTCCGCCTTTTCTTCCAGCAGATTTCCTTTCTTACCTACATATACTGTTGTACTTGTAACGATTTCTTCACGGATCGCATCAATCGGAGGATTGGTTACCTGTGCAAACAACTGTTTAAAATAATCAAACAAGGGACGTTCTTTTTCCGAAAGTACAGCCAACGGTGTATCCACACCCATGGCAGCAATAGACTCTCCGCCATTGAGTGCCATATTACGGATTGAATTTTTGTATTCCTCATAAGTATATCCGAACGCCTTCTGCAGCTGTTTTCTCTGTTTCTCATTATATTCGGTTACACGCATATTCGGAATTTTCAGGCTCTTCAGTTCTACCAGATTGCTGTCCAGCCATTCGCCGTAAGGCTGTTTTGCCGTATACATTTCTTTCAGTTCTTCATCCTGAATAATTTTACCTTTTACGGTATCTACCAGAAGCATTTTTCCGGGATGCAGTCTTTCTTTCAGGATAATATCCTCTTCCGGCACCTCCAGTACACCTACTTCAGATGCCAGAATCACATCCCCGTTTTTCATTACATAATAACGGGAAGGACGAAGACCGTTTCTGTCAAGGACTGCACCTACCAGGTCACCATCTGAAAATACGATAGAAGCCGGGCCATCCCAGGGCTCCATCATGGTAGCATAATACTGATAAAAATCTCTTTCATCCTGAGACAAGGTCTGGTTATTGGTCCATGGTTCCGGAATGGTGATCATGACAGCCAACGGCAATTCCATACCACTCATTACCAGGAATTCCAGTGTATTATCAAGCATTGCAGAGTCAGAACCTCTGGTATCTACCACCGGAAGAATCTTATGCAGAGAATCTTTCAGTTTGCTGGACTCCATCGTCTCTTCACGTGCAAGCATCTTATCAGCATTTCCACGAATCGTATTGATTTCACCGTTATGTACGATGAAACGGTTCGGATGTGCACGTTCCCAGCTTGGATTGGTGTTAGTACTGAAACGGGAGTGAACCATAGCAATAGCGGATTCATAATCCGGATCCTGCAGATCACCAAAGAAGGTTCGCAACTGTCCCACCAGGAACATACCTTTATAGACGATGGTACGACTGGACATGGATACTACATACGTATTGTCATTACTCTGTTCAAACACCCTGCGGGCAATATATAACTTGCGGTCAAATTCCAATCCTTTTTCTACCTGCATCGGTTTTTTGATAAATGCCTGCATAATATGGGGCATACATTCTTTTGCTTTATGACCCAGCACGCCCGGATCCACAGGCACTTCCCTGTAACCTAAAAGTTCCAGCCCTTCTTTTTCCACAATGATCTCAAACATTTTCTTTGCCTGATTACGTTTCAGTTCATCCTGTGGAAAGAAAAGTTGTGCAATACCATATTCCCGTTCACCGCCGATGGCGATTCCCAATTTTTCACACTCTTTCTTAAAGAAACGATGGGAAATCTGAAGCAGAATACCTACACCGTCACCGGTTTTTCCTTCTGCATCTTTTCCAGCTCTATGTTCCAGATTTTCAACAATTTTCAGTGCATTTTCCACTGTCTGATGGCTTTTGATACCTTTACTGTTTACTACGGCTCCAATTCCGCAGTTATCGTGTTCAAATTGCTGTCGATATAATCCCTGATTTTCTCTCATCACTATTTCTCCTCTCGTTGGCTGTATTCCACTGCTGCATGGATCAATCCACGAAACAGCGGATGCGCACGGTTTGGTCTTGATTTCAATTCCGGATGGCCCTGGGTTCCTACAAAGAACGGATGATCCGCAAGTTCCAGCATTTCCACAATTCTTCCATCCGGAGAAATTCCGGATAATACCATTCCATGCTGTTCCAATTCTTCCCGATAGTCATTGTTTACTTCATATCGGTGACGATGACGCTCACTGATCTCTTTCTTTCCATATAATTCCCGGGCAACACTTCCGTCTTTCAGGACACATGGGTAAGCCCCCAGACGAAGGGTTCCTCCCAGATCAGTCACACCATTCTGCTCCGGCATAAGAGCAATCACCGGATGTGTAGTATCCGGATCAAGCTCAATACTGTTGGCATCCTGATATCCAAGAACATGGCGAGCATATTCTACAATTGCCATCTGCATTCCCAGACAGATTCCCAGGAAAGGAATCTTATTTTCTCTGGCATATTGAATGGCTGTGATCTTTCCTTCTGTACCACGGGTTCCGAAACCGCCCGGTACCAGGATACCATCCACACCTTCCAGTACCTGTGCCACATTTTCTTCATTTACTTCTTCTGAATCCACCCAACGAATCTTTACATTGGCACGGGATGCGATTCCTCCATGTTTCAATGCTTCCACTACACTCAGATACGCATCATGAAGTTGAATATATTTTCATACCATTGCAATCTCCACTTCCGTCTGAGGATTGCGAAGATCATTTACCATTTCTTTCCAGTCACTTAAATCAGGCTCCGGACACGGCAGCTTCAGAGATTCACACACCACCTGTGCCAGCTGTTCTTTCTCCATGGCCAGCGGCGCCTCATACAGATACTCCACATCCAGGTTCTGCAGTACATGATTGACCGGTACATTACAAAACAAAGCTATTTTTTCTTTCAGTTCCTGTGGAACCGGATATTCGCTCCGGCATACCAGAACGTCCGGCCAAATCCCCATAGCCTGCAGTTCTTTCACACTCTGCTGTGTAGGTTTTGTCTTCTGTTCTCCTGATGCCTTTAAATAGGGAATCAAAGTTACATGGATCAGGATTGCATTTTCATGTCCCACATCATGCTGGAATTGGCGAATGGCCTCCAAGAATGGCTGGCTTTCAATATCACCTGCCGTTCCACCCACCTCAATAATGGCAATCCGATTATCCTCTGAACTTTTTGCCTGATAAAATCTGCTTTTGATTTCATTTGTAATATGAGGGATTACCTGAACCGTTCCTCCGCCATAATCTCCTCGTCGCTCTTTCTGGAGTACGGACCAGTAAATCTTACCCGTGGTAACGTTGGAATTCTTATCCAGGCTTTCATCGATAAAGCGCTCATAATGTCCCAGATCCAGGTCTGTTTCCGTACCTTCATCGGTTACAAACACCTCACCATGCTGAATCGGGTTCATTGTACCGGGATCTACATTAATATAAGGATCAAATTTCTGCATGGTGACCTGATAACCTCTGGCCTTTAAGAGCCGTCCCAGAGATGCAGCCGTTATTCCTTTACCAAGACCCGATACCACACCGCCGGTCACAAATACATATTTTACCGCCATCACATCTTCCTCCTATTGTATGATCAAACAACAAAAGGCGTCAGAAACCCCGTAAAGTTCCTGACGCCTTTGTCATCTACTTTTTTAATGGTAATATTATGTCCCTTTCCACCTTATTTGTCAATTCTTTTCCTTTTCTTCTTTCTGAAATGCATTTTTTAAGTTTTCATATTTTTCACAAATGTCCAACAATATTTTTTTGTTCTTATAGAAATTTTGCACTTATTGTTTCGTTTTTTAAAGTCATATCTTCTTTTCATTCTCACTTTTTTGCACAATTTTTTTATGTATTTTATAAATTTTTCATGAATTTCTTCTCATTTCCGATCCATACCCACGGGAATATTTTTAAAATTCGGGGATTGACATTCCTGATTTTCCGAGTATACTACAGGACATAAGCAAAGGCGCTTTGGATGATGAATCCGAGGCGCCTTTTTTGCATTTCATTGCAATAACATCCGGCCTGCCGGATTTTCAGAAAGGAGAACAAACCATGACAAAAGAAATTCCTGCTTTATACGGAAGCCTTGTATTTAATGATAAGGTGATGCGTAAAAAACTTCCGAAAGATATGTACAAAGCTCTTCGGAAAACAATTGAAAATGGAACACATCTGGAACTGGATGTGGCAAACTCTGTTGCTGTTGCCATGAAAGAATGGGCAGTTGAAAACGGAGCTACCCATTTTACTCACTGGTTCCAGCCTATGACTGGTTTTACTGCTGAAAAGCATGACAGCTTTATCAATCCTACCGGTGACGGAGAAGTAATCATGGACTTTTCCGGAAAAGAACTGGTAAAAGGAGAACCAGATGCATCCAGTTTCCCGTCAGGTGGTCTTCGCGCAACATTTGAGGCAAGAGGATATACCGCATGGGATCCTACTTCACCGGCTTTCATTAAAGATGGTACCTTATATATTCCGACTGCTTTCTGTTCTTACAGCGGCGAAGCACTGGATAAGAAAACTCCACTCCTTCGCTCCATGGAAGCACTTAGTAAAGAAGCAACCAAAATGCTTCATCTTCTTGGTAATACATCCGTTACGAGTGTAAATACAACCATCGGACCGGAACAGGAATATTTCCTGGTTGATAAAGAATTATATAAAGAAAGAAAAGACTTGGTATTCTGCGGAAGAACACTTTTCGGCGCACCTGCTCCCAAAGGTCAGGAAATGGAAGATCACTATTTCGGAGCACTGAAACCAAAGGTATCCGCTTATATGCATGAGCTGGATGAAGAGCTCTGGAAACTGGGCATTCCGGCAAAAACGAAACATAACGAAGTAGCTCCGGCTCAGCACGAGCTGGCTCCTGTTTTTGATACTGCCAATGTAGCTGTTGATCATAACCAGCTGACAATGGAAATGATGAAAAAGGTAGCTGATAAACATGGTCTTGTATGCTTGCTTCATGAAAAACCATTTGAAGGAATCAACGGAAGCGGAAAACATAACAACTGGTCCATCAGCACCAACGAAGGTGAAAACCTTCTGGATCCCGGAAAAACACCGGCCAAAAATATCCAGTTCCTGGTATTTTTGATGGCTGTCATCAAAGCAGTTGATGAATATGCGGATCTGATGCGTGTAGCAGCCTCCGGAGCAGGAAATGACCATCGTCTTGGCGGAAATGAAGCACCGCCGGCAATCGTATCTATTTTCCTTGGTGATGAGCTGACAGCAATCCTGGAATCCATCGAAAATGATACATACTTCGGTCAGCAGGATAAAGTGCAGCTTGATATCGGAGCACATGTACTGCCCCATTTCTTTAAAGATAATACAGACCGTAACCGTACATCACCGTTTGCATTTACCGGTAATAAATTTGAATTCCGTATGCTTGGTTCTTCTGCATCTGTTGCAACACCAAATATTATCCTGAATACTGCAGTTGCTGAAGCATTATCTCAGTTCTATACCGAACTGGATGGAACCGCACCGGAAGATATGGAACATGCAGTTCATGAACTGATCAAACGGGCGATTCGCAAACATAAAAAAGTGATCTTCAACGGTAATGGTTACTCTGAAGAATGGGTGAAAGAGGCTGAGAAACGTGGATTATACAATCTGGCTTCTACACCGGAATGTCTGCCTCAGTTTATTGCAGAAAAAAATGTGGAACTGTTTACAAAACATCACATTTTTACAAAAGAAGAAATTTATTCCCGTTACGAGATTTTGTTAGAGAACTATGTAAAAACCATTGGTATCGAAGCACGCACGATGGAAGAAATGGTTACCAAAGATCTTCTTCCGGCAATCAGCGACTATGCTGCTGAAGTTTCTGCGAACGCTTTTGCTAAAAAAGAGTTTTTACCTTCCCTTTCCACTGCTTCCGAAGAAGCACTGGTTACCAAACTTTCCGCTGCTTACACTACACTTACAGACGGTGTCGCAGAACTGAAAGTGCTGGCTGAAAAAGCTGGAGCTATGGATGATGCACAGGCTGCTGCCGATGCAAGTCATACTGAAGTACTGGCGAAAATGGATGAACTTCGTACAACAGCCGGCGAGATTGAGGCTTTAATTCCGGATTCTATTCTGCCTTATCCGACTTACGATCAGCTTTTGTTCTCCCTGTAGTGAGGTAGAAAGATGGAACAGGATGAACGGATTAAAGAAGCCTGCGGTGTTTTTGGTATTTACAACCCACACGGGGAAGAGGCGGCCTCCTCAATCTACTATGGCCTCTCCTCCCTGCAGCACCGGGGGCAGGAATCCTGCGGAATCGCTGTGTTTGATACCAGCGGTCCCAAAGGAAATGCAAATGTCCACAGAGGCATGGGACTGGTAAATGAAGTTTTCAAGGAAAATACACTCCAGTCACTACACGGTAATCTTGGAATTGGTCATGTGCGCTACTCCACCACCGGAGAAACCACATTGAATAATGCCCAGCCTCTTGTATTAAATTATATTAAGGGAACATTGGCTCTGGCTCATAACGGTAATCTGGTCAACACCAAAGAACTCCGGGATGAACTGGCCATGAACGGAGCCATTTTCCATACAACCACTGATTCAGAGGTTATTGCATATTGTATCGCCCGGGAACGTGTACATACAAAATCGGTGGAAGAAGCTATTCTGTGTACCGCCTCCAAAATCAAAGGTGCTTACGGTCTGGTGATCGCAAGCCCCAGAAAATTGATTGGTGTCAGAGATCCTCTTGGCTTAAAACCACTTTGCCTGGGAAAACGCGATGACTCTTATGTTATCGCCTCTGAAAGTTGTGCACTGACTGCAATCGGTGCACAGTTCCTCCGTGATATCAAACCCGGCGAAATTGTTACGATCACCCGGAATGGTGTCACTTCCAATTTTGATTTGTGCCAGTCACAGCAGGCTCATTGCATTTTTGAATACATTTATTTCGCCCGCCTTGACAGTAAGCTGGACGGTATCTCTGTTTATGAATCCCGTCTGCGGGCAGGAGCAGCTTTGGCGAAAGCTTATCCTGCTGATGCCGACCTGGTTGTTGGCGTACCAGACTCTGGGCTTGCCGCTGCTCAGGGATTCTCGGATGCTTCCGGAATCCCCTTCGGACTGGCATTTTACAAAAACAGCTATGTGGGAAGAACCTTTATTAAACCCACTCAGAAAGAAAGAGAATCCAGTGTCCGTCTGAAATTGAGCGTTCTGGAACCTGCAGTAAAAGGGAAAAATATTGTTCTGGTAGATGATTCCATTGTTCGAGGCACTACCATCGCAAACCTTATACACCTTTTAAAACATGCAGGTGCAAAAAATGTTCATGTTCGGATCTGCTCTCCGCCTTTCCTTTATCCTTGCTATTTTGGCACGGATGTACCTTCCAATCAGCAGCTGATTGCCTCGTCTCACTCGGTGGATGAGATCCGGCAGCTGATCGGTGCGGATTCTCTTGGATATATGAGGATTGAAGATCTTCAGTCCATGGTTGGTGATCTGCCTTTGTGCAGAGCCTGCTTCGACAATCAATATCCCATGGAGATCCCTTCTGAGATGGAATAGACGATTCCATAAATATTTTATTTCAGTAATCGCGGTAGAAGTTTATTTCTTCTCCGATTACATACATCACATTTTTCTTACGTAAAGGCGCGTACTTATCTCCAAGAGTACGTGCCTTTTTCCCGTAAAAAATATATTTTTATAATGAGGAGGAATTATTATGACTGAAGAAATTATGAGTGCCGTTAACGGCCAGGTATTTGCGGTCTGGTTCCTGATCGGTGCCGCTCTTGTATTCTGGATGCAGGCAGGTTTTGCCATGGTGGAAACTGGCTTTACCAGAGCCAAAAATGCCGGTAATATCCTGATGAAAAACCTGATGGATTTCTGTATCGGTACAGTAGTATTTATCCTGATCGGTTTTAGTCTTCTGCTTGGAGAAGATATGATGGGACTGATCGGAAAACCAGGATTTGATATTTTTACAAGCTATGCAAATTTTGATTGGTCCAATTTTGTATTTAACCTGGTATTCTGTGCCACAACCGCAACGATTGTTTCCGGTGCTATGGCTGAAAGAACCAAATTCCTGTCCTACTGTATTTATTCAGGAATCATTTCTGCTTTGATCTATCCGATTGAAGCTCACTGGATCTGGGGCGGCGGCTGGCTGGCACAGCTTGGATTCCACGATTTTGCCGGTTCCTGTGCGATTCATATGGTAGGTGGTATCTCTGCTCTGATCGGTGCAAAAATTCTTGGACCTCGTATCGGCAAATTCACAAAAGATAAAAACGGTAAAATTACTAAAGTTAATGCTTTCCCGGGACATAATCTCCCGATCGGCTGCCTTGGTGTATTTATCCTGTGGCTTGGCTGGTATGGATTTAACGGTGCTGCCTGTACAAGTGTAGAACAGCTTGGTTCCGTATTTGTAACAACAACTGTAGCTCCTGCTATTGCAACTGTTGTTTGTATGGTATTTACCTGGGTAAGATATGGAAAACCGGATGTGTCCATGTGTTTGAATGCTTCTCTTGCAGGTCTGGTTGCCATCACTGCTCCCTGTGACGTAACGGATGTTACCGGTTCAATTATCATCGGTGCTGTTGCCGGTGTTCTGGTAGTATTCGGTGTGTGGTTCCTTGATAACGTACTTCATATCGACGATCCGGTTGGTGCTGTTGCAGTGCATTGCCTGAATGGTATCTGGGGAACAATCGCTGTTGGTCTTTTTGCTACCACATCTGCACCTGGAAATGATTCTGTAGTAGGTCTTTTCTATGGCGGCGGTTTCAAGCAGCTGGGATTGCAGCTTCTTGGATTTGCATCTGTAGCTGCATGGACAGCAGTTACGATTACCATTGCTTTCCTAATCATCAAAGCAACTGTTGGTCTTCGTGTTTCTGAAGAAGAAGAAATCGTTGGTCTGGATTCCACAGAACATGGTCTTCCTTCTGCATATGCAGGCTTCAGTATTATGGATATCTCCAATACTATGACCATGGATGTAAACGAAAATACAAACCTTGGTGTAGAAAGCTACGATGCCGCTTCTCCTGCTATGAGAGATGCCGCTGTCAAAGTTATGAAAGCTCCTGCTATGGATACGGGCATGTACAAAGTATCTATCATTGCAAAACTTTCCAGATACGAGAAGCTGAAGAAAGCAATGAACGATATCGGTGTAACCGGAATGACAGTAACTCAGGTTATGGGTTGTGGTATCCAGAAAGGTGCCGGAGAAAAATATCGTGGAGTTGAGATGGATGCAACGCTTCTGCCAAAGGTAAAAGTTGAAGTTATCGTAGGCTCCATCCCTGTAGATACAGTAATTGATGCAGCTAAAAAAGTTCTCTATACCGGTCATATCGGTGACGGCAAGATCTTTGTATACAGCGTTGACAGAGTCGTTAAAGTTCGTACCGGCGAAGAAGATATCGAAGCTCTGCAGGATGTAGAGTAGGACAGGGGACAGACACCTGTCCTGTACAAACTCCTAATTATGTAAATCTTATAATTGCCATAAAGAAAAATCCCATTCGGTTTTGTATACCGTGTGGGATTTTTCTATTCTATATATTACTCCTGGACAGGTGTCTGTCCCCTGTCCTGTCCCCTGTCCTATTTCAGAACAAATGCCTCATATGGTTTCAGAATCATTTCAGTCTGTGTGTAATCATTTTCCATATTGGAAATTAGACACTGAACTCCCCTGAATTCTTCCGGAAGATCATATTTCACTTCATGATCTACGAAACTGCAGACTACAAGAAGTTTTTCTGTGTCCATAGTTCTTGTATATACGTATAATTCTTCACTGTCTTCCAACAATAGTTCATATTTACCGTAAACCATGATCGGATTTTCTTTTCTGAGAGCAATCAGCTTCTTATAATAATGGAATACGGAATTGGGATCTGCAGTTTCTGCTTTCGCATTGATCTCTTTGTAGTTTGGATTCACATTGATCCACGGAGTTCCTTCTGTAAATCCTGCATTTTCCGTATTATCCCATTGTACCGGAGTCCTTGCGTTATCACGGCTCATGGTTGTAAGGCACGGCCAGAAATCTTCATGAGATACAATTCCGCTCTCACACCATTCTTTATATCCGTTGATACTCTCAATATCCCTGAAATCTTCCTTCGTCCGGAACGGATAATTTGTCATACCCAATTCTTCTCCCTGATATATATACGGTGATCCCTGCATCATATGAAGACAGGTTGCCAGCATCTTTGCGGAAACTTCTCTATATTCCGGACGATCATCTCCAAACCGGGAAACAGCTCTCGGCTGATCATGATTATCCCAGTACAGGCTGTTCCATGCCTGTCCATACAACTCTGTCTGCCATTTTGACATGATTTTTTTCAGTTTGGTAAGAGGCATTCTCTGATCTGTCCATTTTCCATATTTACTTTCACTTCCCACATGTTCAAACTGGAATACCATATTCAGTTCATGGGTATCCTCACCGGCATACTGTTTCGCCAGTTCAGTGGTAACTCCCGGCGTCTCTCCCACTGTAATCAAATCATATTTGGAAAGAACTTTTTCATTCATTTCCTGCAGATACTTATGTATATTCGGTCCATGGGTACAGTAAGGACTGAAATCGCCATAGAGATCATACACCTCGCCATCCGGCATTTCTTTTGTCTTGGAAATCATACAGATTACATCCATACGAAATCCGTCAATACCCTTATCGCACCACCAGGTCATCATATCAAATACTTCCTGACGTACTTTCGGGTTATCCCAGTTCAGATCCGGCTGTTTTTTGGAAAACAGATGCAGATAATACATCTCCGTCTCTTTATCAAATTCCCATGTGGAACCTCCGAAACATGCACCCCAGTTATTCGGCTCTTTTCCGTCTTTGCCCTCTCTCCAGATATAATAATCACGATACGGGTTATCTTTTGATTTGCGGCTTTCTATAAACCACTTATGTTCATCTGAAGTATGGTTTACTACCAGGTCCATAACGATCTTGATACCTCTCTTATGAGCTTCTGCAAGCATCTCATCGAAGTCTTCCATCGTTCCAAACTCATCCATGATATCCTGGTAATCACTGATGTCGTATCCATTATCATCATTCGGTGATTTGTAAACAGGTGAGAGCCAGATCACATCGATGCCCAGATACTTCAGGTAATCCAACCTGCTTGTAATTCCTTTTAGATCACCGATCCCATCTCCGTTACTGTCCATAAAACTACGGGGATAAATCTGATAAATAACAGCTTCCTTCCACCATGCTTTCTTCATATCATTCCATCCTCTCCTTTTTGAATTACTTGAAAACGGCTGGATTTATTTTATCATACGAAAAATATAGGTGCAAGACGTCGCTGCTTATCTTCAAAACTACAATTACCCCAAAGAAGATATCTTTGAGGCAATCGTAAACATTTTATTCAATTATAAATGAAATCTCAAATCCATTAGCGATAAATAATATCATCTCTTCCCGGTCCATTGGAAACCATAGTAATCGGGAATCCGATTTTCTCTTCCACAAATTCGATGTATTTTCTGCAGTTTTCCGGCAGATCTTCATACTTTTTGATTCCACGGATATCGCATTTCCAGCCCGGCAGTTTCTCGTATACCGGTTTTGCTTTTTCCAGTAGTGTAGTGGTCGGGAAATCTGTAGTGATTTCTCCATCAATATCATATGCTACGCATACCGGAATCTCATCCAGATATCCAAGAACATCCAGAACAGTAAAGGCCACATCGGTAGTTCCCTGCATACGGCAGCCATACTTGGATGCTACAACATCAAACCATCCCATACGTCTCGGACGTCCTGTCGTTGCACCATACTCTCCGCCATCACCGCCGCGGCGTCTCAGTTCATCTGCTTCATCACCAAAAATCTCGGATACAAAAGCACCTGCTCCTACTGCACTGGAATATGCCTTACATACAGTAATGATCTTCTTGATCTCGTACGGAGGAACACCTGCTCCGATTGCTCCATATCCAGCCAGTGTGGAAGAAGATGTAACCATAGGATAAATTCCATGATCCGGATCTTTCAAAGAGCCCAGCTGACCTTCCAAAAGAATCTCTTTTCCTTCTTTCAGAGCATTCCAAAGATACAGAGATACATCGCATACATATGGCTCAACCATTTTCTTATATGTCATCAGTTCTTCAAAAATCTCTTCCGGCTTCAACAGTGGCTTGTGATACAGATGCTCCAGCATAACATTCTTTGTCTCGCAAATCCGCTTAACCTTTTCTTTTAATGCTTCCTCGTCAAACAGTTCACTGACCTGGAAACCGATCTTTGCAAATTTATCAGAATAAAACGGAGCAATACCCGACTTGGTAGAACCGAAAGACTTTCCTCCCAGACGCTCCTCTTCGTACTGGTCAAATAAAATATGGTAGGACATTACCATCTGTGCGCGGTCAGACACAAGGATCTTTGGTGTCGGAACTCCTTTCTCTACAATTCCCTGAATCTCTTTAAACAAAAGCGGCACATTCAGTGCAACACCATTTCCGATCACGCTGGTAGTATGATCATAAAATACACCTGACGGCAGGGTATGTAATGCGAACTTTCCATAGTCATTTACGATGGTATGACCCGCATTGGCACCACCCTGGAAACGCACGATAATATCGGCTTCCTTGGCCAGCATATCTGTAATCTTACCTTTTCCTTCATCTCCCCAGTTTGCTCCAACAACAGCTTTAATCATTTGGTTACCTCCTGATGGGTTCATAATCTAATCTCTGACCAGCTTATTATACAACATTTTTCTTATAAGTAAAACTTATTATTACTTATAAATAATAGTCAGCTATAATATATTTTAATAAATATAATGGGTACTAATTCTTTACCACATACATGGTTATTATACCGCTTATCAGGAAGATACTCAAGTATTTTTCGCAATTATTCTATGAAGCGAACTGTTCAAAAAATATTATGGGTTGTCTCCACTGTATTATAAAGTAAGAATTTCCCCGGGGAAAATGTAAAAGTTCTGCTATAAAATAATTCTATCACATCGTTACCTCTCAATCCGAATCCAAAAATCATCCTCTGACATTCGTCCTTCTGTTTTTTCAATAATCATAAACGGATCATAAAATGGTAAATCCAAATCTCTTAATATCAGTTTCATTTTATCTCTGGTTCGAGGGAAACATCTGGATTCCAGAAATTCCATGTATTGATGATAGTCCGGATTTTCTGTTCTGCCAAACGCTCTGAACATAATATTGTCTGTGTAATTTTTAATTTGAATTTTTTGATTTATTTCATCTACATCAATTAAGGTACATATCGTCTGTTTATGCATATACCAAAGCCGAATAGGATATACTTTAGGTGGAACTTTCATTTTTTCTACATAGTTTTGTTCTTTTTCTAAAAGTTGCAGAAGTAACACTAATGGTCCTCTGATATGTGAGGCACTTGTCTCCCATCTTTCTACTGTTGACTTTGAAGAACCAAGTAATTCTGCAAATTCTTTTTGTGTAAGTCCCAGTTTTTTTCTTACATTTTTTATTTCTTCTGCAGTAGTATATTCCGGTGTAACAAATATCTTTTTACTCATAAATCCCTCCTTTTCATTATCAAACCATTAAAATAAAGGTTTGTAAAGAAAAAATACCATTATTTTAAAGGTTTTTATTAATACGACTATTTCCTATTCTTTTACTCGTACAATAAGGTTATAATACATATATCAATAAAGCAAAAAGAAGGGAATGGCGCATACTCATGAAAATACAAAAACAGATTTCCCAGAATGCATATCACGCAGATGACAGTTTTCTGGGACGTTATCAGAAATTAATCAAACAGGAAGTGATCCCCTATCAGTATCAGGTATTATGTGATCAGGCAGAGGGGACAGAAAAAAGTCACGTAATCGCCAATTTTATCAACGCAGGAAAAGCACTTCGCGGCGAAGATGTGGGCGACGGATTTTACGGTATGGTATTCCAGGACAGTGATGCTGCAAAATGGCTGGAGGCTGTTGCCTATTCTTTGACAATATTTCCGGATAATGAGTTGGAAGAAACAGCCGATCAACTGATAGAGCTGATTGCCCGGGCACAGGATGAAGATGGTTATCTGAATACCTATTTTACGATTAAAGACCGGGATAAACGGTGGACCAATCTTTTGGAGGGACATGAACTATACTGTTCAGGACATATGATGGAAGCAGCCTGTGCATATTTTGAAGCCACAGGAAAAGACAGACTTCTGAATGTAATGCTGAAAAATGCAGAACACATTTATCACATTTTTATTGAAGAAGGACGAGACGGATATCCCGGTCATCCGGAAGTGGAGCTTGCTCTGATGAGAATGTATCATCTCACAGGTGAAAAGCATTGTCTGGAACTGGCAGAACATTTTATCAATGTTCGTGGTGTTGACAGGGATTTTTTCAAAATAGAAGCAGAGAAGCGAAACTGGATGGTCTGGGGCATGGATGCCACTGATCTGGAATATAATCAGAGCTATGCACCGGTGAGAGAACAGGAAGATGCAACGGGACATGCTGTCCGTGCAGTGTATCTCTATACCGCTATGGCAGATCTGGCTGCCGAGACAGAAGATGAAGCACTAAAACATGCCTGCAGAAAATTATGGGAAAGCATTACCGGACGCAAAATGTATGTGACCGGAGGCATCGGCTCCACCGGAATCGGAGAAGCATTTACGGTAGATTATGATTTGCCGGGAGACACCGCCTATTGTGAAACCTGTGCATCCATCGGACTGATGTTTTTTGCTTCCAGAATGCTGGAACAGGATGTCCGAGGTGAGTATGCAGATGTGATGGAACGGGCATTTTATAATACCGTGCTGGCAGGTATGCAACTGGACGGAAAACGTTTCTTTTATGTCAATCCGCTGGAATGTATTCCGGGAATTTCCGGAAAAGCTGTGACCCACAGACATGATCTGACCCAGCGTCCCAAATGGTATGCCTGTGCCTGCTGTCCTCCCAACACGGCAAGATTGATCTCTTCTATTGGAAAATATGCCTATGGGGAAAATGCTGAAACTGCATACTGCCATTTATTTGCCGGCGGTAAAGTAAAATTTGAAAATGGAATAGAACTTTCCTGTGAAACATCCTATCCTTATGGCTTTACAGTCAATTATCAAGTGAACGCTGGAAACGGACACCTTGCCATTCGTATTCCCGCATGGAGCAAAACGTATGGCATATGTGTAAATAAAAAAGAAACAACCTGCATGCTGCAGAGCGGATATGTATATCTGAATGTTAAAGAAGGGGATATGATTCGGATTACTCTGGACGATTCACCTTATCACATGTATGCATCTTCCAAAATCCCTCAGCTGTCGGGATATACCGCCGTGTGCAGAGGACCCCTGGTGTACTGCTTCGAGGGTGTTGATAATGATGGAGATGTACTGTCCTTATCGTTAAAAAGAGGTGGAAAACTGGTGGTATCTGCCTATAATACAGAACTGCTGGGAGGTACCGTACAAATTACTGCAGAGGCGGTTCGCCGGGAAACAGATGGACACCTGTATTCGAATCAGCCTCCTGTAGAAAAGCCGGATCAGGCAACGGCTGTTCCATACTACACCTGGTGCAACCGGGGAGAAGACCAGATGCGGGTGTGGATGCACGAAATATAGGATAATATAAATTAACCCCGGGGCAAATGTAAAGGTCCCCGGGGTAAATATGCATATTTTTATACATTAATTTCCGCAGTCATTCCCAACAGTTCTTTGTTCTCATCCAACATCGGCTGAATCACATTTTTCAGGAATGCATCTACCTGTACTGCTGCTCGTCCTGTATATTTTGCAGGATCCATGGTTTTTTCCAGTTCTTCCAACGTCAGGTTGAATGCCGGATCCGCTGCAATCAGTTCCAGAAGGTTATTGTCTTTTCCTTCCACCTTTACAGTCTTTCCTGCTTCCATAGACAGTTCTCGGATTCTCTCATGAAGTTCCTGACGGTCTCCGCCTGCTTTTACTGCATCCATCATGATGTTTTCTGTAGCCATAAAAGGCAGTTCGGAGCGAAGTCTCTTCTCGATTACTTTCGGATATACCACCAGACCATCAACAACATTTAGACACAGATCCAGAATACCATCTACAGCCAGAAATCCTTCCGGAATAGAAAGTCTCTTATTTGCGGAGTCATCCAGAGTTCTCTCAAACCACTGAGTAGCGGAAGTAATCGCCGGATTCAAAGCATCCACCATTACAAATCGGGACAGGGAAGCAATTCTCTCACTTCTCATAGGATTTCTCTTATAGGCCATTGCTGAGGAACCGATCTGGCTCTTTTCAAACGGTTCTTCCACTTCTTTCAGATGCTGCAGAAGACGAATATCATTAGAGAACTTGTGTGCACTTGCTGCGATACCTGCCAGCACGTTCAATACTCTTGTATCAACCTTACGGGAATAAGTTTGACCGGATACCGGATAACACTCTTTAAATCCCATTTTCTCAGCAATCATCGGATCAATTTTGTCGATAGTCTCCTGATCTCCATCAAATAATTCCAGGAAACTTGCCTGTGTACCGGTAGTTCCCTTGGAACCCAGCAGTTTCATGGTTCCGAGAACATGATTCAAATCCTCCAGATCCAGCATAAATTCCTGCATCCACAGAGTCGCACGTTTTCCTACGGTTGTAGGCTGTGCCGGCTGAAAATGTGTAAAGGCCAGCGTTGGCAGATTCTTGTGCTCATCCGCAAATTTTGCCAGCTCAGCGATTACATTTACCAGTTTTTTCTTAACCAGCTTCAGAGCCTCTGTCATCACGATAATATCTGTATTATCCCCTACGTAACAGGAAGTTGCGCCCAGATGAATAATTCCTTTCGCTTTCGGGCACTGCACGCCATAAGCATATACATGAGACATTACATCATGACGAACCTGACGTTCTCTCTCTTTTGCCACATCATAATTGATATCATCTTTATGAGCTTTCAGCTCATCGATCTGCTCCTGAGTAATCGGCAGTCCCAACTCTTTTTCAGTCTCTGCCAGTGCGATCCACAGTCTTCTCCAGGTACGGAACTTCATATCCGGTGAAAAAATATACTGCATTTCCTTGCTGGCATATCGCTCTGAAAGCGGACTTACATATCTATCTGTGCTCATACAAAATCTCCTTTATCTGTTTTTCGGGGATTTTATTTCCCTCTTTTTCGTACGCTAAAATTATATACTACTGTAACACGAAACGCAAGGTCAGTTCTGATGAAACTTACCCAGAAATTCTTTCATCCTTGTATGTTCTGCCTCAAATACTTCTTCCGGTGTACCTTCCAGTGCAATCACGCCTTTATCCATAAAAATGATCCTGTTAGAAATGTTTCTTGCAAATTCCATTTCATGGGTTACGATCACCATGGTAATATCCAAATCAGCCAATGAACGAATCACCTTCAGGACCTCACCGGTAAGCTCCGGGTCAAGAGCCGATGTGGGTTCATCAAAAAACAGGATCTTCGGATTCAAAGCCAGTGCTCTCGCAATCGCCACACGCTGACACTGTCCACCGGAGAGCTGGAAAGGATAGGCATCTTCCTTATCCGACAACCCCATCTTGGCAAGCAGTTCTCTTGCTTCTTTATATACTTCTTCCTTATTTCTTTTCTGTACATGAATCGGTGCATCCGTAATATTTTTCATTACAGAATAATGAGGAAACAGATTAAAATTCTGGAACACCAGCCCGAAATATGACTGAATCTGCTTCATTTCACTTTTGGGAGGATACATAACTTTTCCATTCTCCACCCAAGATGCCTTTTTCCCCAGATAGATGACTTCCCCACCATCAATATTTTCCAGCATGGTCGCACATCTCAGCAATGTGGATTTACCCGATCCGGAAGGTCCGATGATCGATACAATCTCCCCCTCTTCTACCGCGAGAGAAATATCCTTGAGAACGCCCGTACCATCAAATCCTTTTTCTATATGGTTCATTTCCAAAAGCTTCATATTTCATTCCTCCTAACGATAGTAATCCAGTTTCTTTTCGAACAGTTCCATTACCCATGCCACCACAAAATTAAAAACATAATAGAACACACCGGCTATAAAGAACGGAATAACCGTCGTCTGTGCAGCTGCGATCTGCTTTGCCACAGCAAACATTTCTATGTAGGATACGGAATACACAAGAGAAGTATCTTTGACAAGAGTAATCACTTCGTTTGTTACAGACGGCAATACAATCTTTACCACCTGTGGAAGTATCACTTTGAAAAATGTCTGACTTTTACTGTATCCCAAAAGCTGAGCGGCTTCGTATTGTCCTTTCGGTATGGATTCAATACCGGATCTGTAAATTTCCGCAAAATATGCTGCATAATTCAGGGAACACCCCAACAAAATCGCGGTAAACTTATATCCTCCGATATTCATCCCCCACAGGTAATATGGTCCAAAATACCAAATCAGGAGCTGAAGCATCAGCGGTGTGCCTCGCATAATGGAAATATAAATTTTTACGATCCAACTGATGGGTTTAATACGGCTGACTCTTCCAAAATAAACAACCATACCCAGAGGCAAAGAAAAAATCAATGTCAGCGCAAATATGAGACATGTCTGACCAAACCCAATAGTCAGCTGCCGTAACATCACCTCAAAACTCATATATTCTCCTTCCATACGGTAAAGCTCTCAAAAACATTTCACCTGATACTTCTTTAAGCGAACATGCCCCCCGGGAATCCTCCCGAGGGGTCTGCTTCGCTCTATTCTATCATTCTATATTGATTATTCCGCTTTTAATGTAACCATATCAGCGATCTCATACTTCTCAGCAAGTTCGGCTACTGTACCATCATTTGTCAGTTTCTGAAGATCTGCATTGACAATATCACACAGTTCCTGATCACCTTTTCTAAATCCGATTGCGTACTGTTCTGTATTCAAAGTTTCATCCAGAATCATAAATCCTTCACCTCTGGAATTCAACTGATATTTAGCAACTCCTACGTCAATTGCCAGAGCATCCAGAGCACCCGCCTGCAATTCGGTAAATGCTGTATTATAATCAGCAAATTCATTCAATGAACCGAAAGTATCTGCCAGAGCTTTCTGTCCTCCTTCTTCCTCACTCTGTAAAAGATCCAGAGCTGCAGAAGCTGCCTGAACACCAACGATTTTGCCTGCCAGATCTGCCAGTGTTGAAATACCGGAATTCTCAGCAACAACGATTACCTGGCTGTTATCCACATAAGGAACAGAGAATGTATAATCATCTTCCCGTCCGTTCATAGTGAATCCATTCCAGATACAATCAATAGAACCCGAATTCAGCTCCATATCCTTAGAATCCCAGTTAATCGGTTTCTTTACTAACTTCCATCCTTCCAGGTCACATACAGCCTGTGCCAGTTCCAGGTCAAATCCAGTATATTCACCATTATCATCCATGTATCCATACGGCGGATATTCTGCATCAAAACCAACAGTGAAAGTCTTGACACTGCTGGAATCTGTCACATCAGAAACTTCTTCTTCCTCTTCCGCTTCATCCTCAGCTGCTTCCTCTGTCTCATCAGCTGTCTCAGTCTCCTGAGAAGCATCTGTCTGTGTCTCTTCTTCTTTCGCACCACAGCCTGCAAACATAGACAGAACCATAGAGGTTGCTAATAATAAACTTAAAACTTTCTTCTTCATAATAATAGTCTCCTTTATCCAATTCGCATGGTAACACTCTATCATAGTAAAGCAGTCGTGTCAAGCACTTCTTGGAATTTAATACCCCGTACTCCGATGGTATTCTCTCGTAAGCCTTTCTAACATATTTTCCAATGCTTTCCGGTATCCGTCAAAATTTCCTTTCTTTTTTTCTTCCAGTGCTTTTGCATATTCTTTTCCGTCTTCGGATTCAAACATTTCTTTTGCAGTTTCTTCTACTTCTGCAAGAATCTCACTTTCACTGTTACTGTCCACTCCCAGCTCTGCAGCCTTTTGTGCAAAAGCCCGAATCCCTTTTTCCATATAGACCGCATACAGATAACTTTTAATAGATGCCATCGTCCTCAGATGCTCATACGCCCGTGAAAAGCAGGTAATCGCCTCTTCCATCTGGAACAGTCTTGCATATGCACATCCCATATTATGGTATATACCTCCGACAAACTGACCGCCCAGCTGATCTTTTTCTATAACATTCCCTTCAATCTTATCATGGAGAGCTTTCTGGTAAACTTTGATGGCATTGACATATTTGCCATGTTCCATCAGATAATCCCCTTTGATTTTTTGACGAAGCACCTCCGGTTCCTGGGAGAACTTCTGAATCTGCTGATTCAGTTTTCTGAATTCATCCAACGACAGATAATTAATTTCCTTGAAAATCGGAAGAATAAAATCACCGATCTTAAGATTCTCATCCAGAAGATTGTAAAGCTTCTGTGCCAATTTTTTCAGTCCCAGTTCATCTCTGAGCCAAAAACATAATTCCTCATTGATAATCGTAGAATCCAGTAAATATATATTATGATACAAATAAAAACACAATTCCTCGATAGAATATATATTTGTACTGACATTCTCTATATAATAGGGCAGTTTGGCCCGTTTTACCTGACATAATATATAACCGCTCATTCTGCCCCTCCTTTAACCAACCATTGTTTCCTGCCATTTTAATCCTGAACTTGGATACATTTCTCCAAATCCCATATCTTCCACATCAATCTTACAACGATTTGCAGACTCAAATTCCAGATGCAGATGCAGTCTTGTGGCTTTCGGCGGTCTTTTGGGGAGTCCCGGAAGTGTCATACTATATCGTTCTTTCCGCGTATTTTCCATATTGCTCACCACAAAAGTAAGTTCTTCAGTATCATCCATCAGAAGCTCACAGTCGCCCACAGCCTCATACCAGTTGACACCTGCAGAAATCAATGAATGATAAGCCGGTGTACCAAAAACCATCATATCCATTCCCACATTCAGCCTTACCATATCATTTCCCGCATACAGATACCCCTTCAGATTTCGTTCCTCTACCTTTTCCTTTGCGCCATAACATGCACCCTTTGCAAACAGGTTATTACCATAAAATACATGTCGCTGATGACGACACAAAAGAGGTACCGAGCGCACAGCCCACTCTCTGTCAAATCCCTCTCCTACCAGAAAAATACTGGAAAACACTTCATTTCCAATGGATTCCTGAATCAGTTCGTAAAAATCAAAATCTCTTGCTACCGCATCCTGATGCAGCGTAACTCTCTTTCCTCTCTTTACGCTGACCTGCACCGGTTTTGTCTTTTTATCCATCACAAGTTTCGAGAAAGCCACTTCATCCTGATCAAAGGTAAACAACGCCACATTTCTGCTCCATATTTCCATTTTCTGATACAACGTATGATAATAAAAACTTTCCTCATAATCTTGAAGGAAACATCTCTTTCTGGAAAATCCCATATATTCACAGGCAACTCTTATATTTTCTACCATAGCTTTTGTCAGTTTCGGCGTGGTTATCATAAGACCGCTGACACTCTTAATGGGATCCGGAACCCCCAGAATCCGAAGTGCTTTCCCTATAAAAATTCCCAGAAGTTCCCCTGTCTGCCTCTCCTGGCCGTCCACTGTTACCGTACGTTCATTGGAACAGAGTTCATATAGATTATCCAGATATATTTCTTCCTGCTGGCTTACAAAATATTCCACTTCAAGACCAAAATGCCATTCCTCTTCACGTGACTTTTTGCTCAGACAATTGGGAAATGTATACTGACCGCTTCCCACTTTCATGGGCAGCGAGACCGGCTCTCCTTCTCTTCTGTCATAATAGCAGAGCTGTGATACTTTTTCCCCCAGGTCAAAACCAACTATAATATTTCTGACTTCATTCATCTTTGTGCCTCCACCTTCATCACTCAATCAGAGGGAACATCTTTTCTGCCAGCCGTTCCCTTACCAGATATTCATGCATGGCATCCTCCGTCTGCTCATATTGCAGCAGTTTCTGTCCCGCCAGCATCTGATTTAACAATTGATATTTGGAGTTTCCTTCCTGAGAAGTTTCCTCCAGCATCAAGGTTTTCTCTTCCGTCTCTATGGTTTCTTTCGGTGTTTCAACCGTCAGATAATAACGAAGTGTCTCGCCATAAAACAGCAGAAATTCTTTAACAAAAATTCCCTGATACATATTTCTCATCGGTTCACTCTTGAACTTTTGACTTGTATCCTTCTCTGTTTCCAGACAATAGTGAATATTTACTTTTGCATTGGCAGGATATCTTGCCTCCACAAATTGTTTATCATCCAACTGGTATGGTTTGGTATAACATGATGGTAAATTTCGAAAAAATGCAAATCTGAGACCTGTTTCACTGCATTCTTCCAGAATTCTACGTATCCATCTGTCTTCCTTCTCTGATATGGTCTTATTTTCAGAATAATACTTAAGGAGAGCCAACCGACAGATTCTGTCCACCTCCAGCTTTTTCTCAAAGCAGATTTCCAGGCACTGGAAAATATACGCATCCGTCTCTTTTTGTCCCAGGAAATAATCATAGGCCCAGAACGAAAGATATGCCAGTATCACCTGCTGCTTACCTTTCTGCTGAATGTAGCTTTTCAAAATATCGTGCCCCTGTTTCAGATATACTCTTCCAAACATGGCAAGAAGCATGATTTCTTCTTCCAGAGCGTAGGTTTCCAGCTGAAATCCTTTCATTCTCTCCCACAAGAGAGCCATCTGTTCTACCGGTCCCAATAGATTATCACTCAAATAAGAAAGAATAATATCATCATATTTCCCTTCTTCAAAAACATGCAGAGACAGATATACAAGCTCCTCCTGTTCCACAAACTCCATACGCAGAATCATACGGCTTGCCAGTTTTACAAGACTCTCTGTCCGTATTCCTTCATATCCATACTCTTTCACAATCTCTAAAGCCATCTCATACATGCCTTTTTCAATCAGAAGCTCTGCCAGAATCACTTTGTCGACCTTTGCAAATGTCATGTAATCCATCTTTTTCAGATAGCTGTCCAAAGTATCATCGCCCGCATGCGCTGCATAATATTCCAAAATCTTTTTACAGATATTGTGGCGATACTCCTCACGAAATTCCTGCATCTGTGCAACATGCTGATAACATCCCAGATTTCTCACACGAATCTCACTTTTACCACTGCAGACAGCCAATAAAAGCCCCGGAAATGATACATCCAGTGATGCGCATTGTTTCACATATTCTTTTTCATCCATCAGTTTCTGAAGATTGTAGTCCACTGTGGATACAAATCTTCTTTTCCTGTCATCTTCAAAGAAAATTCTGGCATTCGTATTGTACAGATTGATATATGCAACTCCGTCGTTGCAGGGGTAAACCTCCTCCTGTTCCAATTCTTCATGACACACGATTACATTTCTTATCTTAGGATCATCACAGTAAATCCTGTAAGAAAACATCACTCTTGCAAGCATTTCCCCTGTAGCTTTACTGGTAAGTCCTCCGATACATTCCTGATAAACTGCCGCAAAATCCTCATTGATTTTTCCGGCTTTCAAAGACTCCATGGCAAATTGCTCCATGGATTTCTTATAATTCTGATATGTGGCTTTATCCACTTCTTTATTTCTGATGACATTGGCATATATCTGAGCTCGTTTTTTGCTGCTGAGTGCATTATTATACACAAAATACATACGGATCACCTGTGGCAGTACATCCGGATATCCTTTCGGCATCGTCTCTATATAGTACTCATATAACCTGGTAATCCGAATATCCTGTTCAACAGCCAGCGCATACCATCGAAAATACTTTTTCTTTCCCGGCTGCCCCTTCATAATATATTTGCAAATGCTGTCTACCAGATTTTTCCCAGGAAATGCTTCATAGCAGCTTACCAAAAGTTCATAAATCATGGGACGATAAGACTTCACATATTCTGACAGATGTCCAATCCGAAGGGTAAGTTCCCCCGTAAGCTTTCCATGCTTTGCAGCAAAATTCAACACCTGAACCATAAACGGTGAAAGCTTTTTCAAATTATTCTCTTCTTTTTCGATCAACTCATAAGCATCCAGATATAAAAACGGACTGGTACATCCCAGCTGATACAACTCTTCCATCAAATACAGCTGTTTTGCACTTGATCTACGGTATTCTTCCCCATCCATAAGAACAGACAGAATAATCCTGCTTCCCGGATTCATGCGATGCAAAGTTGCAATCCTCTCACGCGCCGATGCCCGCTGCTCATCGGTGGCTACCCCCGTTCTCACAGCAAGTGCCAGATATACTGCCTCTTCTTCCATCTGCTCTCTTGAAAATGACAGTTCTCTAAGCGGCCAGAGTGCAGACATTGCATCAGGAATATTTCCTGTTTGGTAATATACATATGCCTCCATCAGCTGATGTCTTGGGAAATAGCACCCCAGATCCTTTAATTCTTTCAACTCATGGAGGGTGAGATCTTTCCATTCTTCCTGGCTGATTTCTCCCAGACGGAACTTTTTATATGCCAGCGCGATCTGCGCCTGTGCTTTCTTTTCAAATATGTGTGTGCTTATCTGATATTCTGAATTGCCCGATGCCGTCACTTCATAAATCAATGTTCCATACACCGTTTTAATCCGAATCTGACCGTATTTTTTCCCATGTCCCAGTTTATCTTTCCGAATCAGATATTCCAGCCCATATACACTGCCGATAAAATCTTCCGAAGTGATTACTTTTTTCTCCACTTCAAGAAAATCTCCTCTGACTTCCACTTCCATCTTGACAAAACCCCAGGTGTTTTTATACAGATAGAGGGAATCCTTCAATGTACTCTCAATTCTTTCCCAGTTTTTTCCTTCTTTATCCAAATGGATCTGTACCGGTTCCTTCTTACCTGCACCAATCAAGAATTCTTCCATATGCTGATAAGTTACAGGATTTTTAGACATTCCCCTGTACAGACTCAGATATTTTCTGTCTGATCCCTGCAGTACTTTCGGAAAGCTTTTACTGGCATACAGCCGAAAAGCCTCTCTGTAATCATTCTCTGCCAGCTTTACAAAATCGTTCAGCGTGCGGATTTTTCCCAGAGATGTCTGTATCTGCCCATCCTGTATTGTCAGCTTAACGGGAACCTGGTACTCTCCCAGACTGCTGTTGATCGTAATCTCAGCCTGTACCTCATCCCCTGCACTAAGCCCCTTCACATCAATACCGTAAGGAATACATACAGCTGTTCCTGAAAATTTTTCTTTTGCCAGCAAAAGCCGCCGGTCAGAAGACATAGCCATCCCCTTAATCCGGCGATTGTCCGCCGCTCCTATAAATAATTCTCCCCGATAATTCTCCCCTGCTTTTGTCTCAACAGTGATTTCCGTATCAGAGAGAACCAGATTGGGTACTTCATATTCAAATCTTCCGTTTATCAACTGTTCCATTCTTCTCTTCAAAGTATTCACCTGCTCCTGCTTTCTTTCTGACATCTTTTCCAACTGAGGCCAAGTACGCCTCTTGACTAATTTCCATCTCGCATTATAATTTATATAAGATGTAAAACCATATTTCACAATACACAAAATTATTTCATATTAAATTATACACCAACCAAAACATGGATGCAAGGAAAGAGGAGAAGTTACATTATGATTAAGCATAAAGATCATTTCCACGGCAGCGACCTGGAAGCAATTGAAAAATATTACCACATAAAAAAAGAGGATATCATCAGCTTCAGTGCCAATGTGAATCCTCTTGGAATTTCTTATCGTTTACGCTCCACTCTGGCTGAGAATCTGGATGCCATTACCACTTATCCCGATCGGGAATATACGGCTCTTCGCAAGTGCATCGCTGAGTATGCCGGAACTCAACCCGAGAATATTATCGTGGGAAATGGTTCCACTGAGCTGATTTCTCTGTTTATTCAAACCCGCCATCCGAAAAAAGCTTTGATTCTCGGTCCCACCTACTCTGAATACGAACGTGAGATTTCTCTGGGAGGCGGAACCACCCTGTACTACCCACTGAAGGAGGAAAATGGCTTCCGTATGGACGTTGATGACTTCTGCAGCCATCTTTCAGATCAGCTTGATCTTCTGGTTCTGTGCAATCCGAACAATCCTACCTCTACAGCTATCACCTGCAGGCAGATGCGTCGTATCCTGGATGCCTGTCTTCAGTATGGAATCTTTGTGATGGTGGATGAAACTTATGTAGAGTTTGCACCTCACGAAAACGAAGTTACTTCCGTGCCGCTGACCAATTATTATACCAACCTGATCATTTTGCGGGGAACCTCCAAGTTCTTTGCCGCACCCGGTCTCCGTCTGGGCTATGCCATCACCGGCAATCAGGATCTGATCAAAGCGATCAATACCCGTAAAAACCCGTGGACCATCAATTCTCTGGCAGAGATTGCCGGACGCCTGATGTTCCCTGATGAAGAATATATTCAGCTTACACGTGATCTGATCACCTCAGAACGTGATCGGATCTATAAGGAATTGTCCACCTGGGACACTGTCACTGTCTTTGAGCCGATGGCAAACTTTATGCTTGTCAAAATACTCCGTCAGGATGTGACCTCACAGGATCTTTTTGATCACTGCATACGCAAGGGTCTGATGATCCGCGACTGCTCAACCTTCCCGTTCCTGGACAATCACTTTATCCGCTTCTGCATCATGAAACCAGAGCAGAATGACAGGCTGTTGGAAGCATTCCG
>SFQZ01000003.1 GCA_004562915.1 bacterium | reverse complement strand
CAGAAGGAGGATAGAGAGAAATCCTCCATCCGGAGGAGGCGGGCGAAGCAGTGTACATACCTCCGGAAGCGGACGAAGCCACGGCGGCGGCGGACGAAGTCTATAGAAAAAGCTTGCATCAGGTGGAAATCTATGATAATATCTTACCCGTGAGTACAGATGTATTTCTGAGACGAACATTATCCGGGACAAGATGCGGATAATGATGCCGAATCAGGAGGAGCTATGAAAAAACAGACAAAATTTTATTTGGTGAAAGAAAAAGCAGTTCCGGAAGTTTTGTTGAAGGTTGTGGAAGCAAAAAGAATTCTGAATTCTGAAAAATCTGCGACAGTGCAGGAAGCCACGGAGAGAGTTGGCATCAGTCGAAGTTCGTTTTACAAATATAAAGATGATATTCAGCCTTTCCATGAGCAGGCGAAGGGCAGAACCGTAACATTTATTCTCCAGATGGATGATAAACCGGGTATCTTATCAGATATTCTGAGAACGGTAGCTGACTTTCACGGCAACATACTGACGATTCATCAGAGCATTCCGATCAGCGGTATTGCCACATTGACGCTGAGTGTGGAGATCCTGCCTGAGGCGGGGGATGCGGAAGATATGGTGGAACAGATGACGCAGCAGGAAGGTGTACATGATTTAAAAATAATAGGCAGGGAGTGAAGCAAATGGTACAGATAGCGGTTTTAGGGTACGGTACAGTAGGCTCCGGTGTTGTAGATGTGATCAATACAAACCAGGAGATAGTCAATAAAAATGCAGGTGAGAAGATCAATATCAAATATGTATTGGATCTCAGAGATTTTCCGGGGGATCCGGTTCAGGAAAAGATTGTTCATGATTACGAAGTAATCATCAATGATCCGGAGATTAAAGTTGTTGTGGAAGTGATGGGAGGAACCAATCCGGCGTATACCTTTGTAAAAAGAGCATTGGAGAGTGGAAAATCCGTATGTACTTCCAACAAAGAGCTGGTTGCAAAGCATGGCACGGAACTTCTGGAGATTGCCAGAGAAAAAAATATAAACTTCCTGTTTGAAGCAAGCTGCGGCGGTGGAATTCCGATCATTCGCCCTTTAAATACTTCTCTGACAGCGGATGATATTGATGAAATCTCAGGTATCCTGAATGGAACGACTAACTATATTCTCAGTAAGATGGCAGATGATGGTGCGGATTTTGATGTGGTACTGAAAGACGCACAGGAGAAAGGATACGCAGAAAGAAATCCTGCAGCCGATATAGAAGGCTGGGATGCCTGCAGAAAAATTGCAATTCTTTCCTCAGTTGCTACCGGAAAATATGTGGATTTTGAAGATGTTTACACAGAAGGAATCACCGAGATCACGGCTGCGGATATCAAATACGCGAAAGCATGGGGAGCAAGTATTAAGCTTCTTGCTACCAGCCGTAAAACCGCAGAAGGTATCTGTGCAATGGTATCCCCTGTTATGATCGATAGAAATCATCCGTTGTACAGCGTCAATGACGTGTTCAATGCAATCTTTGTTCATGGAAATGTACTGGGCAACGCTATGTTCTACGGAAGCGGAGCAGGAAAACTTCCGACAGCCAGTGCAGTTGTATCGGATGTGGTTGATGCGGTGAAGCATATAGATACCAATGTGATGCCGGGATGGAGCAGCGAGAAACTTAATCTGATACCAGTCGGTGATGTAGAGAGCCGCTTCTTTGTGCGAATGAAAGGAAGCTGCCAGGAAAAACTGACAAAAGCAGAAGAGGTTTTTGGTACTGTGGATGCCAGAGAACTGGCAGAAGTTGACGGGGAATTCGGTTTTATCACAGAAAAAATGACAGAAGCAGAATATCAGGAGAAAGCTGAAAAACTGGATGATATTCTGGGAATGATCAGGGTTCGATTTTAGAAAATGAAAGGACAGCCTTGCTGCTGTCCTTTTTATCTTGAAATCAGATGAAAGATTGCTCTCGCTTTTTTGGAGCGAGTCTTGATAAGTAGGAGGATGAAAAAATGAAGTATGTGGTAGTGTTAGGTGACGGAATGGCTGACCGCCCGGTCAAAGAACTGGGGGATAAAACTCCATTGGAATATGCTGATACACCTATGATGGATGAACTTGCGGGATTATCCGAAATCGGCATGGCAAAGACAATTCCGGAAGGAATGAAACCGGGAAGTGATACGGCAAATCTGGCTGTGATGGGATATGATCCCAAACAATATTATACCGGCAGATCTCCGTTGGAAGCACTGAGTATCGGTGTGGATATGAAAGATACAGATGTGGCGATCCGGTGTAATATCGTAACCGTTTCTGATGAGGAAGCAGCATATGAGGATAAGACTATGATCGATCATAGTTCCAGCGAGATCAGTACAGAAGATGCCGCTATACTTCTGAACGCTGTGATGCAGGAAATGCAGAATGAAACGTATCAGTTTTATGTGGGAACCAGTTACCGGCACTGCCTGATCTGGAACCAGGGACAGGTAGTGGAACTTACACCTCCGCATGATATTCTGGAACAGAAAATAGGAGAATATCTTCCAAAGGATCCGGTTCTCAGACAGATGCAGAAAAGAAGTTATGAGATTCTGTCAAAACATCCGCTGAATCTGGAGAGAAAAGCAAAGGGTCTGAATCCTGCAAACAGCCTGTGGTTCTGGGGAGCAGGAACACGTCCGGCGCTGGATTCTTTTGAAGGCAAATATGGAAAAAAAGGTGTCATGATTTCTGCGGTTGACCTGTTAAAAGGTATTGCTGTTGGTGCAGGACTGACAAATGTAATCGTACCGGGGGCAAATGGAGGACTTCACACAAATTATGAAGGAAAAGCGCAGGCAGCAGTTGACGCACTGATAAAAAAAGGGTATGATTTTGCGTATATTCATGTGGAAGCTCCCGATGAAATGGGGCATCAGGGCAGTGTGGAGCGTAAAGTTCAGGCCATTCAGTATCTGGATTCACGGATCATCCGTCTTGTAAAAGAACAGCTGGATGCGTCAGGAGAGCCTTATCGAATGCTGATCTTGCCGGATCATCCAACACCGATTTGTGTAAGAACCCATACTGCTGATCCGATTCCATACCTGCTGTATGACAGTACGGTGAAAGAGACTCACACATGGAAGTATTGTGAAACAGAAGCGGAAAAGAGCGGCCGTATGTTTGAAAAAGGATATGAACTGATGGCATATCTTCTGAGATAATTGTTCGACACTATTATTTTCGGAACAGCGGTACGTTTCTATACTGCACAGTAGGAGGAGACGAATGTTAATCGTTAAGAAATTCGGCGGCACTTCGGTGGCAAATAAGGAGCGGATTTTTAATGTGGCGAAGCGCTGTATCCGGGATTATAAAAAAGGACATGATGTTGTAGTAGTGTTGTCAGCTATGGGAAAGTACACGGACGAGCTGATAGAAAAAGCGAAAGATATCAACCCGAATCCACCAAAGAGAGAGATGGATATGCTGTTTACGATAGGAGAACAGATGTCGGTTTCTCTGATGGCCATGGCCATGGCGGAGCTGGGAGTTCGTGCTATTTCCCTGAATGCTTTTCAGGTACAGATGAAGACAACCAGTGCCTATGGCAATGCACGCCTGAAAAAGATTGATACCGAAAGAATCAAAAGGGAATTGGAAGACCGTAAGATTGTAATTGTTACCGGATTCCAGGGCGTGAACAAGTACAATGATTATACGACGCTGGGAAGAGGCGGATCGGATACGACAGCAGTTGCCCTGGCGGCAGCTCTTCATGCGGATGCATGTGAGATCTATACGGATGTTGACGGTGTATATACAGCAGATCCGAGACTGGTACCTACTGCCAGAAAACTGAAAGCCATTACCTATGACGAGATGCTGGATCTGGCGACTTTGGGAGCCGGAGTGCTGCACAATCGTTCAGTGGAGATGGCAAAAAAATATGGGGTGCGCCTTGTTGTGCGTTCCAGTTTAAATGAATCAGAAGGTACCGTGGTTAAGGAGGTTGTAAAAAAGATGGAAAGAATGATTATCAGTGGAGTTGCTCTGGACCGTAACGCAGACCGCATCTCCGTCATCGGAATTCAGGATGTGCCGGGCAGCGCATTTAAATTATTTAATACATTGGCAAAAAGAAATATTAATGTGGATATCATTATTCAGTCTGTGGGAAGAGAGGGAACGAAAGATATTTCCTTTACAGTATCCCATGAAAATCTGAAAGAAGCCATTGAACTTCTGGAAGAGTATCAGGAGGCTCTGGGATTTGAACGGGTGGAATATAACTGTGATGTGGCAAAACTCTCTATCGTAGGTGCAGGTATGATGTCGAATCCGGGTGTTGCAGCGAAGATGTTTGAGTGCCTGTACAGCCAGAATGTAAATATCAATATGATTGCTACTTCTGAGATCCGTATCACGGTTCTGGTCAGTACGAAAGATGCACTGAAAGCTATGAATGCGGTCCATGAGGCTTTCGGACTGTCGGAAGAATAAGAAATAAAAGATTCTCACAGGAAACCTTATATGTAATAAACATTGGTTTCGGTGAGAATCTTTTTTATATAATAGGAAAGCTGCTAAAGCAGTTTAAATTTCCCCGGTGATATTCCGGTAGAAGTTGGTCTGGGTCATTGTCATGTAAGGGGTGATCCAGAGATAGCCGATGCCGCAGGAGAGCAGTCCCAGAAACATATAGCCCATAAAACTCAGTTCCAGATAGAGAAAACGTCCCTTGTTTCCTGCCATCATTTTCCTGCTTTCCCGCAGAGCCTGCACCGGTCCGAGATCGTCATAATCTGCCATCAGAAACATGGATTGACTATAGACAATAGTAAAATAAAGATACAGGATGCAACCTACAATCAGGAATGCAATACATAAAATCAATAAAATGATAGAATCATCAGAATACAGTGCCAAAAACAGGAAAATATATCCCGGCAGCAGACAAGCCATGCAGATCAGACTCATCAGCAGCTGCATCACGATGATCCGATCGGGATGATGCCGGAATCCATAGAATAAATCTTCAAATCTGACCGGATAGCCGCGGCTTCCGTCCAGAAACATTTTGTTGAAACCAAGCATCAGAATTGATAAAATTAAGCTGACAATAAATTGAATCAAAAATTCAATGATGACTCCGGAAAGAGAGCCTGAAAAATTACCCTGTGCGATACTGGTGATGGCCGAACCTCCCTGACCGGTAAAACTGATGATCGTGGAAATGCCAAAGGAAATCATATAGTAGAGCAGATATGCTCCGATGAAAATACCATATTTCCCGTTGAGTTGTGTGCGGGACATGGCTTTTAAGTCTTTTGATGAATATCTCATAGTGAACCTCCATAACAAGGATAAAGGAGAAAGGACAATGGAACAAATCACTGAGAAAAAAACATATAGAATCTGTCAGATCAGCTGGTGTGCTCTCGGTCTGGTAGTGCTGCTTTGGTATGCCATGTACCGAAAAGGGATCCAGCCGGAAACAATCGTCCGTTTGTTTCCGCCCTGTGTTTTTCATTCACTGACCGGTCTGTATTGTCCGGGATGCGGTGGGACACGGGCAATTCTGGAATTACTCCGGGGACATATCCTGTTATCTCTGTCGTATCATCCGATCGTTGTGTATACAGTGGGTCTGTATGGATGGTATCTGTTTACCAATACGATGGAATGGTTGGCGCACGGCAAACTGTCTATAGGAAGCCGATATCACAGATGGTATGGAATTGCTGCAGTGATTCTTGTGATTGAAAACTGCCTTCTCCGTAATATATTATTGATCGTGTTTCATGTAATACTGTAAATGAATTACAAGGACGTTGCAGGTAACGGAAGCTGATAATTCAGCTCGTCACTGTATCCTCCAGGCTGATTTGCGAAATCTTTATAATAGGACGGATCCTGAAGCAAAGCTACGATAATAATCACAATTCCGATTACAGAACCGGTGATGGAGAGTCCCATTCCGATTTTGGCTTGAGGATCCATAGAACCCTCTTTTCTGGAAAGCAGTGCGAAAATAATTCCCAGAGCTCCGAAAACATAGGACAATCCACAGCAGGTTAAAAGCAGAGATAAAATTCCCATGACAAGCGCTGCAGCCACCATACCATTGCCGGCAGGTCTGTATACAGGACGCTGATAATATGGGTCACCATTTTGCTGGTTATTGTTGTTCCAACCATACGAATTTCCCTGATTTTGCTGATTATTATTGTTCTGATTGTAGGAACTATCCTGGCTTTGCTGTGGCTTAGCAATCTGGTTATACGTATCATCCGAAGATGTCTGACCTTCCGCCAGAGAATCTGGATTTGCTGTGTTCGGTGATGTATCTTTGGGCTGTCCGGATGGCTCATTTTTTTTGGAAAAATCATTTGAAAAGTTTTCCGGCCACCAGTCCTGTCTTTGATTTTCATCCATTATGTTAAATCCTCCTTTTGCTATGAAGCATGAAAAATCAATTCGATTGGTTGGGACATCATAAATGATCACGGATTGTTTTACCGCAATTGTCTTCCACCTAGTATAGCACATGGTGGATATGGACTGCAATCAAATATTGACAAAGGAAGTGTGCTTTTGGTAAGGTAGTACAAGATATCAGAAAAGTGAGGAGATTTAGATCTATGGATATTATTCAGGTATTAACTGATGAATTACAGGTAAAAAGGTGGCAGGTGGAAGCTGCTGTTAAATTAATAGATGAAGGAAATACGATTCCATTTATTTCCCGTTACCGAAAAGAAGCGACAGGATCTTTGAATGACGAGGTGCTTAGAAATCTTCACGAAAGACTGTTGTACCTTAGAAATCTGGAAGAAAAGAAAGAACAGGTGCTCTCCAGTATTGAGGAGCAGGGAAAGCTTACGGAAGAACTGAAAAAAGCGATTCTGGCGGCACAGACACTGGTGGTAGTCGAAGATTTGTATCGTCCATATCGGCCGAAGAGAAGAACTCGTGCAACGATCGCAAAAGAAAAAGGTCTGGAACCGTTGGCTAATATTATATTGCTTCAGATGACGAACAAATCTCCGGAAGAGGAGGCAAAAACATTTGTTTCAGAGGAAAAAGGGGTTGCCGATGTACAGGAAGCGATTGCCGGAGCGATGGATATTCTGGCGGAAGCCATTTCCGATGAGGCTGACTATAGAATTCATATCCGTAAAATGACGGCAAAGAGTGGTTCTGTATCTTCCTCTGCAAAGAAAGAGAATGAAGAATCTGTATACGAGATGTATTATAATTTTGAGGAACCGATCTCAAAGGTTGCGGGACATCGTATCCTTGCGTTGAACCGTGGGGAAAAAGAAAAAGTTTTGACAGTAAAAATCAATGCTCCGGAAGAAGAAATACTGGTATGGCTCAAGCGCCAGGTGATCAAAAAAGACAATAAAAATACAAAGCCTGTACTGGAAGCGGTGGTGGAAGACAGCTATAAGCGTCTGATCGCTCCTGCAATCGAGCGTGAGATTCGTAGTGACCTGACGGAGAAAGCAGAAGACGGGGCAATCAAAGTGTTTGGAAAAAATCTGGAGCAGCTTCTGATGCAGCCGCCAATTGTCGGAAAAGTTGTACTGGGATGGGATCCGGCTTTCCGAACAGGATGTAAACTGGCTGTTGTAGACGCTACGGGAAAGGTACTGGATACTACAGTCATATATCCTACTGCGCCCACAACGGAGGCAAAGATCAAAGCGGCAAAGGATACACTGAAAAAACTGATTAAAAAATATCATATCGAATTGATTTCTGTAGGAAATGGTACAGCTTCCAGAGAATCCGAACAGATTATTGTAGAACTTCTGAAAGAAATACCTGAGAAAGTACAGTATGTGATCACCAACGAAGCAGGAGCTTCCGTGTATTCTGCGAGTAAACTGGCTACGGAGGAATTTCCGAACTTTGATGTGGGACAGAGAAGTGCGGCTTCGATCGCCAGAAGACTGCAGGATCCTCTTGCGGAGCTGGTAAAGATTGATCCAAAAGCCATCGGCGTGGGACAGTATCAGCATGACATGAACCAGAAAAAGCTGGGCGAAGCGCTGAGTGGTGTCGTAGAAGACTGTGTAAATAAAGTGGGAGTTGACCTGAATACAGCATCGGCTTCTCTGTTAGAATACATTTCCGGAATCAGTAAAGTGATCGCAAAAAATATTGTAGCTTATCGTGAGGAAAATGGCCGCTTTAATGACCGGAGAGAACTTCTCAAGGTTGCAAAACTGGGACCGAAGGCTTTTGAACAATGTGCCGGATTTATGCGGATCCAGAGCGGGAAAAATCCCTTGGATGCCACCAGTGTGCATCCGGAGAGTTACGAGGCAGTGGAAAAATTGTTCGCACAGCAGGGATTTACCGTAGAAGAATACCTTGAGGGCGGACACAAAGCCATTTTTATTAAAAACTACAAAAAAACAGCTGACGAACTGGGAATTGGTGAGATTACGCTTCACGATATTATCAAGGAGCTTGGAAGACCGGGAAGAGATCCCAGGGAGGATATGCCGAAACCGATCCTTCGCTCAGATGTACTGGATATGAAAGATTTGAAAGAAGGGATGATCCTGAAGGGAACGGTTCGCAATGTTATTGATTTCGGTGCATTTGTAGATATTGGGGTCCATCAGGATGGACTGGTACACATTTCCCAGATGAGCGACAAATATATCAAGCATCCGCTGGAGGCAGTGAGTGTGGGTGACGTGGTAGATGTCCGCGTGATCAGCGTAGATGTAGCAAAAAAGAGAATCGCGCTGTCCATGAAAGGCATTAAGTAACGTACAAAAACAGGGAGAAGTATTTATATCCCGTCCAATACTCCGGTGGAGAATGCGATGTATTATAATGAAGTATTTGAAAAATTAAGAAAAAGATGATTGATATGGAATCATTAAAGTAGTATATAAAGACTGTCAATAGAATGTCATTGATGGTCTTTTTTATTGAAAAAGCACGAATAATACAAAACAGTCCCGTTTGATTCATTTTGTTTTCGACATAATATGAGTATAATAAATTTACTAAATCAAATGCGAGGAGGAAAGCATATGAAGAAAAAGGTTGTAGCATTAGCATTATCTTTGATGATGACAGCCGGTGCGCTGACGGGTTGCGGCGGAAACAGCGCAGAGACACAGGAACCTGAACAGGAAAAAACAGAACAGGAAACAGCAGACGGAGAAGCAGCAGCAGAGGAAGAGACAGAAGAAGCAGCAGATGACGGGGCAGATATGAAGATTCCGGATGAAATCACTATATATACCTATTATGCTGATTCGGGGGTTCAGATTGTAGATGAAACAGTAGAACTTATGAAAGATATTTATCCGGATTTGAAGATTAATATCGAACATCGTACAGATTCTGATGGAGCGGTTTTAAAGACAAGAGCAGCGGTTGGAGAGCTTCCGGACATTTTTCAATGTACCGGTCAGCTTACTGATATTTTGCGGGAGTCCGGAGATCTGGCAGTTCTGGATGATGTAATCGAGGAAAAAGATCTCCTTTCAAAGTATATCGACGGCAATTTTGATGTGAAGAAATCGGATGATGGTCATTATTATGCAATTGAGCAGACAGGACCGGAAGCTTGCATGATATTTTATAATACAGAGGTGTTTGAAAAGCTGGGATTGGAAGAACCAAAGAATTATGATGAATTCAAAGAAGTAGTTAAGACACTGGCAGATAATGATATCATTCCTTTGGCACTGTTTGCGCAACAAAAATGGCCTGGATTACAGATGTTCGATATGGCAGTGGTTGGTCAGGGTCAACCTTTGGGATTGACAGGTCTTGAAGACGGAACCACCAGCATCACAGATCCGGAATATCTGGAAGCAGCTAAAAAGATAGAAGAGTTAGTCTCTCTGGGACTGATCGGAAAAGGTGCTTTGAATACCAATGCAAGCCAGGCATTTGAACTGGTGGGAACCGGACAGGCAGGTATGTTGCTGAACGGAAGCTGGTTCTTTGATGATGCGATAGCTGGTGGATGGGCGGATCATATTGATTACTTTGAGTACAATCCATTTACAGATACAGGGAAAGAAGAAGAAATACACTGGCATATGTCCGGAGGAACCGGAAGTATGGGTGGATTTGCAGTAAGCGCAAAAGGAGAATATGCTGAATTCTGCAAACAGGTACTTGTAGATTGGGTATACTGCAGATCTCTCGTATATGCTGAAATCGGAAGTATTACTGCTTTGAAAGATCCTGCTGAACCTAAAGATCCGAGACCGGCTTCGTATCAGAAGTTTGCGGATCACGTGGCAGATATTAAGTCAACAACTAAATTTGAATGGGCTCTTAATAATCAGGAATTGATTGTAGCTCTGGAAGATACCAGTGAACTTTTGAATACAGGAAGCTATTCGGCAGAAGATTTCATCGATGATCTGGATGTTCGGATTTCAGAGGCCCTTGGGGAATAATGAAAGAGAAAAGGAGCTTTGTATAAGCTCCTTTTCTTAATCAGAAATTACATATTGGAAAGGGAGTAGAAGGATGAATGTTTTATTTAAAAAGAAAAAGATACCCATGATTATTTTTATGGCTCCTGTTGTGATATTGTTCGGTGTGATCATTGTAATTCCGTTGATTGAGTCAGCTGTGATGAGCTTTACAGACTGGGATGGAGTAAATACGGCAGTATTTACCGGGCTGGATAATTATAAAAAGCTGTTTCGTTCCAGAGATCTGACAGTTTCTATACGAAACAGTATTCTTTATTCTGTAATTCTTACGGTATATCAGGTGGGGCTGGGCACTTTTTTTGCTTATGTAATAACTAATTTCGAATTCAAAACAAAGAATTTCTTTAGAAATATTTACTTTTTCCCTGTGCTTTTATCAGTTTCCGTAGTGGCGCAGCTTTGGATTTCTATTTATCATGGAGATTTTGGTCTGATCAATCAGCTTGCGAAAGCTATGGGAAGTGACTGGAGTCAGAACTGGCTGAATGAGCCGATTAAGGGAATTGTTGCCATTGTATTGGCGGAAGCATGGAAAGGTATGGGATATCATATGTTGATCATCTATGCAGCCATGCGGAATGTGGCAAAGGTTTACTATGAGGCGGCTTATATTGACGGGGCAAGCAAGGGACAACAGTTTTTCTATATTACGCTGCCGCTTACCATTCCGACGATTAAGGTATGTGTGGTAATGTGTATCACTTACGGATTCCGGGCTTTCGAGATGATTTATCTGATGACAGCCGGTGGTCCGGGTAATTTCAGCCATACACTGCCAATCATGATGTACAAGGCACTGTTTGGTCTTCAGAAATATGGATATGGAAGTGCGATTGCAGTAGTGATTGTGGTACTTTGCGTTGGTCTTATGATTGTAATCAATAAATTAACAGCAAGATTTGATGAACAATATTGAAAGGTGGGAGAAGAAGATGAAAAAATGGACCGTATCAAGAATCCTGGTTTTTGCAGTTATGGTTTTGTACGGGATTATCTGCCTGTATCCCATGATCTGGATGGTATTTTATTCGCTGAAAAGTAATGAAGAGATATTTGTCACCAATCCTTTTGGTCCTCCTTTAGAGGCACAATGGTCGAATTATCAAAAAGCGGTTTCACAGTTTAATATTCTTCAGTATTTTAAGAACAGCTTAATAGTATCAATCGCAGCTATGTTTCTGGGAATTCTTTTTTGTCTTATGTTTACTTATGTGGTGGCGAGAGTGCGGACCAGAACTACTCGTTTCCTTCATACGTTGGTTATGGCGGGAATGTTTATTCCCATACAGGCCGTAATGACACCTCTGGTAGTTATGGTAAAAAATCTTCATCTGAGCAATACCAGATGGTCATTGATTGTACCGTATGTGGCGCTTAGTTTTCCTTTTGCAGTTATGGTATTGTACGGATTTTACAGGAGCCTTCCTATGGAATTTGAAGAATCGGCATATATTGAAGGGGCTGGATTCTTCCGTACGTATTTCAGTATTATATTGCCGCAGCTCAAATCGATTATTGCTGTTTTGATTATTTATCAGTTTATGTCTCACTGGAATGAATTCAGTTTGGCCCTTATACTTATCACAAAAGATGAACTGAAAACATTGCCTTTGGGACTAGCAGGTTTCTATGGTATGTTTTCTACTGATTGGGGACCTGTAGGAGCGGCTCTGGTGATCGCCAGTCTTCCGGTTATCGTTCTGTATCTGTTTTTCAGTAATCAGGTCAGTGATGCCATGACATATTCCGGTATGAAAAACTAAAGGTGATATGATACAATGTGAGAAATATTGGAAAGTAGGAAAGCATATGAAAAGAATCAGGGATATGTCTATTCGAAAAAAGATAAGTTATTTGTTTATGGGATGTTTTCTGATATTTCTCTTTTGTGTCATTCTGATTCTCCGCAATGTTTACAAGAAACAGATTTATAAAGAGTTGACACAGCGGAGTTACTATGAAGATGAGTTGATCGTCAACCAGATAGAGAGAATATCACAGAATGTGGAAAGCTGCTGCAATAATATCATAATTAACCTGAATATATCGATAGGGGGAAAAGAAGCACTTGTCAGTTATCCGGAAAACTATAATCAGAAAATAAAAGACAAGGTTCTTGGTATCATAGATAATAATTTTATCCTTTATCCGGATGTTAGTGAGATATATGTTTTATATAATAACGGCGAACTCTACACGAAAGAGAAGAATCGGAATTTCTATGCAACGTCAGGGAATATGGAAATGGTAGAAAGTTTCAGAAATACCAATGTGGACAGCCTTGGGATGTGGTGTTGCTGTCCATTTGAGTTCAATCATACGGATGTACATAACATATATTGCGATTGCGAAGGCGGAGAAGCTGCAGTTTATTATTTAAAAGTATTGAACGATACGAAAGATAATTCTCAGATTGGATATGTTTTATTGAAGATAAATGAAAACGTATTTTATAACAGCTATCAGAATAAAAAAACAGATAATCCATCTCAAATCTATATTTTTAATGACAGAAGACAGTTTATATCCTCCGATCAAAGAGAAGTGGTTGAGCAGGTATATCAGGAAATGGACGAAGAACAGATATTACAGAGATCTGAAGAAGTATACCGGGAACTTTTAGCAAAAAAGGAACAGGATCCTGATAGCTACATCAGAGAATATCAGACTTCTCAGGGGTGGACAGTCATTTCTGTTCTTGATTTGGATGCTGGTAAAAAAGGTTTGAGTATTATTACAGCAAACATCGTAGCAATAAGTATCGTGTTGATGATTGGTTTTGGCTTTGTGATGATGATAATGCTCCGCAGGATTATGAATCCCGTAGTGGTGTTGGCGGAACACATGAGAAAGACCGGGGAAAATCTGATTGAAAAGATTGAAGAGCCGGAAAGCCGCGATGAAGTTGGTACGCTGATTTCCAGTTTTAATCAAATGGTAGATACGAACAGCAGCCTGGTTCAGAAGATCGCACAGGACGAAAAAGAAAAAAGGCAGTTGGAACTGGCTTTACTCCAGATGCAGATCAAACCGCATTTCCTGTATAATACGCTGGATACCGCATTTTGTCTGAATAGTATGAGAATGCATCGGGAAGCGAATTATGTAATCAAACAGCTGGCAGGATATTATCGTCTGGTTTTGAATCATGGGGATGAATGGATCAGTTTTTCAGAAGAACTGGATGCAGTAGAAAAATATCTGGATATTCAGTCGGTGCGTTACAGTGAATTGATCAGTTATTCAATTTCTGTGGATGAAGAATTATATGAGTTCAGAATCCCGAAGATGACACTGCAGCCGCTGGTGGAAAATGCGATTTACCATGGAATTAAACCATGCGGAAGAAAAGGTCATATCCTGATTATGGGGGAATTCTGTAACGATGAAGTTACAATTTCTATTACCGATGATGGAATTGGTATGACAGAAGAAATGTTTGAGGATATTCTCAGTGGAAAAAGAAAAAGTACGGACAGAGAAAGTTTTGGCATGAAGAGCGTAGCTGAAAGGCTAAGGTTATTTTATGGAGAAAATGCAAAAATGGAACTGAGTAAAACAGTGATGGGAACCTGCATTGTTCTGACTGTCAATCTGAGGAAGGATGGGTAAATTTGAAATATCAAGTATTGCTTGTGGATGATGAACTGATTTATCTCCAATATCTGCAGAAAATGATAGACTGGGAAATTCTGGGTTGTGAAATATGCGGCTGCGCTCAAAATGGAGAAGAAGCAATCCGTATGGTGGAAGACCGGAAACCGGATATTGTGTTTATGGATATCAATATGTCTCAGATGGATGGTCTGGAAGCCTGTGCGGCGCTGAGAGAAAAGAAATGTGGAGCAAAAGTAATCATTATGACGGCGTTCAATGAATTTTCTTTTGCGCATCGGGCAATTAAGCTAAACGTATTTGATTATCTACTGAAACCGTTTGATGAAGAAGAATTGTCAAAGACTTTGAAGAGATGTATGGAAGAGATCCAAAAAGAGCGTGAATACGAGAAAAAGCAGCAGGAAACTTTTTTAAAAGGAATTCTGGATTCCGAAATGTCCGGTATGGAGAGAGAACAAATGGAAGAGATCATCTCCAGTCATAGATATCTTGCCGTATTGTTCCGGAAAAAGAGAGAGGTTCTTTTCTGTGAGCGAGAAAGCTTCCGCAGCCTTCTGGGAAATTATTTTATGCCATATAATATGGAGAGCTATTTTCTTGGAAATCAGAAAGGATGCGGCATTATCATCCATACGATGATGGGAGAGCAGGTTTCCATCAAAGAAATAAAGCGCCAATACCAAAAGATTTTCCGTGAACATCCGGAAGAAGAATTTGAATGGATTGCAGTCGGAAATGTGGTAGATGGAATTGAGAATCTGCAAAAAACCTATCAGGATGCCCAGATGGTCAGAGAAAACAGAGTGAAGTTGGTAGGTCCTGTGAACTGTTTTGAGGATGTACAGCAGCTTCATTCGGAGATCACGCTTATGAATACCAGTGATGTGAATCTTCTGATCAAGGCATTTGAAATGAAAGAATATGATAAAGTGGATCAGATGATTGAGAAAATGTTTGCGCTCTCTAAAAATCAGATGTTTTCTTTTCAGTACGTGATTGCTACTTATTATTCTCTGGTGACGGGTATTTATGGATACTACCATTATAATGAAGAGAATAATCTTACGGATATGATAGGAACGCAGGCGAATCTGGTTTCAGAAATTGGTATGTGTTCTACCACGCAGCAGATGTTGGATATTGTAAGGAATTATGTTTATGAAGCATTCAGCGACTGCATGAATGTGCGTGTGGGAAGTAAAAAAGAAATTTTGGTGGCAAAAATTGAGCAGTATTTACATCAGCATTATGCAGAAAAGTCTTTGTCTGTCAATCGGATTGCGGAGCATCTGTATTTTGAAAATAGTTATATCCGACGTGTCTTTAAGATGCAGACAGGAAAAACCATTATCCAGCGTCTGGAAGAGATACGGATAGAGAAAGCAAGAGAACTGCTGGCAGAGGGAACCTATAAAAACAGTGAAGTAGCGGAACTGACAGGATATTGTGACCAGTATTACTTTAGTAAACGGTTCAAATTGTTCTGTGGATGTTCCCCTTCGGAATATCAAAAACGAGAGATTTAAAGGAGGCAGATTATGTTATATTGTGAAGACTGGGAGAAAAAACAAAAAAGGTATTTAGAATTCTGGGCAAGAGAAAATCACGACAGACCATTGTTGTGTATTACAGCTCCCAAAAAAGACGGGGAACAGCCCCCGATTTCTCAGCATGCAACACTAAAAGAACGGTGGATGGATACCGAATATGTACTGAAACAGGCAAACTGGAAAATGCAGAACACCTGTTATGTGGGAGAGGCATTTCCGGCTTTCAACCCAGATCTGGGACCGGATTTCTTTGCAGCCTGTTACGGAACGGAGATTAATTTTGGAGAAAATACCAGCTGGGCAGTTCCATGGATGAAAGATGAACAGGTAGAAGAATTTCAGGGGTTTGTGATGGACAAAACCAATGAATATTATAAAAAAATGCTGGAGCTGACCAATGCTGCTGTAGAAGATGGAAAAGATAAGTATTTTGTTGGAATCACAGATCTTCATCCGGGCGGAGATGCACTGGTTTCTATGCGCGGTCCTCAGACATTGTGTTTTGATACTTTGGATTATCCGGAATTTATTCAGTCAGGAGTGATGAATCTGCTGCCGGGTTTCCAGGAAATATATGAAGAATTATACCAGATTACAACAAGATATCAGAAAGGAAGCACCTGTTGGATGGGAATCTGGCATCCACAGAGATGGTATCCTGTCAGCTGTGATTTTTCCTGCATGATATCAGAGAGCATGTATGAAGAACTTTTAGTGGAGGAGATTGAAAAGGAGATAGAATATCTGGATGCCAGTATGTATCATCTGGATGGACCGGATGCGCTTAAGCATCTGGACAGGCTTTTGAAGATACCGTCTCTGAATGGAATTCAGTGGGTATATGGAGCAGGAAACCCCACAGCCTCTCATTGGATACCGGAAATTAAGAAAATCCAGGATGCCGGAAAGTGTGTACAGATTGATGTAATGCCGGAAGAACTGGAAATTATGTTGAAAGAGCTTCGTCCGGAAGGGCTGAGGTATGTGATTGATGCCAGATCAGAAGAAGAAGCCAAAGACTTGTTAAAAATGGCTGAGAAATGGAGCAGATTATGATAACAGAAAAAGAGCGGAATTATTTAAGAACACTGGCAGAAAAACAACGGGAGATGGCACAGCTGCCTGCGATGGAAGAACGGAAGAAAATATGGTACTTACATAACAAACTTAAAGGTCCCAGATCTATGATCGTGATGGAGGAAGAGACATTTCTGGATGAAATCCTGCCTCCCCTGCAGTGCCAGGATCCGGATGCCCGGAGAATGGAGAAACAGATTTTGCAGACCATACTGCCGCAGCAGATTTTTCAGGATGACAAGGTGGTCACAGAAGAATTTAAAGTGGATGTTCAGATTGAAAATAAATTGTTTGATGTGGAAATGAAGAAGCAGTTTGCATCGGACGGAATTGGATATCATATTGAACCTGTGATGGAATGTCTGGAAGAAGATATGGATATCCTGAAAGATTCTGTGTTCAGCTATAATAAAAAAGAAACCACGAGAAGACTGGAGCTGGCGCAGGAAGTACTGGGGGATATTCTTCAGGTAAGACCGGAGAATCGTATCAACCAGTGGGAATTTTCTCTCACAGAGAAAGTAGTATGGCTGATGGGAATGGAAAATATGTTCTGTTCCATGGTGACAGAAGAGGATGCATTCCATCAGTTGATGGACAAACTGGTGAATGAGATGATTCGTTTCCTTCGCTGGGAAGAAGAGCAGGGGGTTTTGTTCCTCAATAATGGTAATGATTATATGGGAAGTGGCAGCTATTGCTTTTCGAAAGAGCTTCCGTGAGCGGATTACCAGGGAAAAGTGCTGTCCCGTCATCTGTGGGGACATATGAACAGTCAGGAAAGTGTCTATTTCGCCATGGTGTAATGAAGAAATAATGGCAGAGCGTCTTTCCGGTGCCAATGTAATATATTCCAGAAAACCGTCGCCGAATTTTCTGGGAATTAAAAAAGAGTTTGATGAAGATGCTTTCCGGGATTACATACGACATACAGTGGATCTGACAAAAGAATGTCACACAGAATATATTTTCCGTGATATTTACAAATTGCATGGGAATCTGGATAAGTTAAAACGGGCAGTGGATATTGTAAGAGAATTGACAGAGTAAAATGATTATTTGAATCCCTATACATGGGATATGCCGTTAGACTACGTAAGTTCGGAGTGGATACCACAGCAGTGCTTTATAAAGGATTTGGCCATGCGTTTTTTGACAATACCGGAGTATATTCTCAGTGTGAAGATTGTATTGACGAGATGATAAAATTTATTCTGGAGCATTAGAATTGCAGAGCTGTCAGGAAAATAATAAAAATAGAACGATTATTTCCAAAAAATGTCTGGTTAAAATGAATAGCATTTATGATAAGATAAAACCATACAGAAGCGTATTGATACCAACAATCACGTACAGGAGGAATTCATAAATGAGAGAAGTGCTGAATCTGAACACTAAATGGGCTTTTTCCAAAGAGGCGGATCAGGTGCCGGAGGTTATGCCGCAGAGATGGTATTGGGTTAATCTTCCGCACTGCTGGAATGCGATTGACGGACAGGATGGCGGTTCCGATTATTATCGCGGAACCTGCTATTATGCAAAAGAAATTGAAAAAAGTGAACTGCCTGTAAATGCGCAGTATTATCTGGAAATCCGCGGAGCAAATTCTTCCGCAGATGTGTATCTGAATGGTAAAAAGCTGGCTCATCATGACGGTGGATATTCCACATGGCGTGTGAATCTGACAGATTCTCTGGAAGATAAAAATCTTCTGGTGATTGCAGTGGACAACAGCCCCAACAGAACGGTATATCCTCAGACTGCCGACTTTACTTTTTATGGTGGACTTTACCGGGACGTGAACCTGATCGCAGTGAATGATTCTCACTTTGATCTGGATTATTATGGAGGTCCCGGCATCAAAGTGTCTCCGGAGATTGACGGAAGCGATGCAAAAGTAGGTGTGGAAGTTTTCCTGACCAATGCAAAAGAGGGACAGACACTGGTTTATACAGTGAAGGATCAGGATGGAAATGTGGTTACGGAAGTGGAAAAAGCAGCAGATGATACGGCAGAAGTACTTACGATTCCTCAGGTACATCTGTGGAATGGAAAAAAAGATCCCTATCTTTATACCGCAGAAGCTGCTCTGAAAGACGGTGAGGAAATTCTGGATGCTGTCAGCACGCGTTTTGGCTGTCGTACTTATGAAATCGATCCTGAGAAAGGATTTATCCTGAATGGAGAAAGCTATCCTCTCCGTGGGGTATCCCGCCATCAGGATCGCTGGGGTCTGGGCAATGCATTGCTTCCGGAACATCACAGAGAAGATATCGAGCTGATCTGTGAGGTGGGTGCAACAACAATTCGTCTGGCACATTATCAGCATGATCAGTATTTCTATGATCTGTGTGATGAGAAAGGTCTTGTAATCTGGGCAGAGATTCCTTACATCTCTGATCATATGGACACAGGACGGGAGAATACTGTTTCTCAGATGAAAGAGCTGATCACACAGAATTACAATCATCCGAGTATCGTAGTTTGGGGTCTGTCCAACGAGATCACCATGTCCGGAAGTTCTACACCGGATCTGCTGGAAAACCATAATATTCTGAATGATCTGGCACACGAGATGGACAAAACCAGACTGACAACGATGGCTGTTGTTTCCATGTGTGATATTCATGATCCGTACATTCAGATTCCGGATACGGTTTCTTATAACCATTATTTCGGATGGTACGGCGGCAATACATCCATGAATGGTCCGTGGCTTGATAAGTTCCATAAAGAGTTCCCGAATATCCCGATTGGTATGAGTGAATATGGATGTGAAGCTCTGAACTGGCATACTTCTGATCCGAAACAGGGTGATTATACAGAAGAATACCAGGCATATTACCATGAAGAACTGATCAAACAACTTTTCACCAGACCATATCTGTGGGCTACCCATGTATGGAATATGTTTGATTTTGGTGCGGATGCAAGAAATGAAGGCGGAGAAAACGGACAGAATCACAAGGGACTCATGACCTTTGACAGAAAATATAAGAAAGATTCTTTCTATGCATACAAAGCATGGCTGTCGGATGATCCGTTTGTACACATTTGCGGAAAACGTTATGTAGACCGTGTGGAAGAAGAGACAAAAGTTACGGTTTACTCCAATCTTCCGGAAGTCGAATTGTTTGTAAATGGAAAGAGCCTTGGTAGACAGACCAGCCCGGAACATTTCTTCTACTTCATGGTTCCGAATGTGGGAGAATCAACTCTTGTAGCTGTTGCAGGTGACTGCAGGGACGAAAGCAAGATCCGTAAAGTTGAAGTGTTCAATGAGGAATACCGTTTGAAAGAAAAAGGTGCTGTCCTGAACTGGTTTGATATCACAGAGCCGGAAGGGTATTATTCACTGAATGATACCGTGGAAGATATTATGAAATCCGAAGAAGGAAAAGCCATGTTCATGCAGATGATGGCAGGGGCCATGGGCGCTCAGGGAGATGGAAAACAGGAAAGCGGAATGGTGATCAATGAAGCCATGATGAAAATGTTGGGAAGTTTTACCGTACTTCGCCTCCTGAATATGGCAGGTACTGCCGGGAAAGTGTTGACAAAAGAAGAGATGCTGGGTGTAAATGTCATGCTGAACAAGATTAAAAAATGTGATTGATTTGTTTATTAATATAGGATTGCAGGATTGTGGGAGCTGCTTGCAGCGAAACAATCCGTAATCACGTTTGGCACCCTAATCATAGGATGAAATGTAAAAAGACTGCCGGAACCCTGCGGGGGACGGCAGTTTTTTTAGTACACTGCAAGCTTCGTGCAATGTCTGATATCTGATGATACTTTACTATAAATTAGCAGATAACTCAGGATATATACTTCATATTTCCCCTTTCATTTTCATATGATAGATAGAACACAGAGAACTAAAGGGGGAACTTGATTGTACGATCGTGGTTTGGAGGTATTGGAACAATATGGTCTGACGGCAAAATCTGTGACAAGGGGTAGAAATGCTCTGATCTGTGAAACAGAACAGGGATTGAAAATCATAAGGGAATTCTGGGGCTCACCAAGGAAAATGGAACAGCAGCAGAGGCTTCAGCAGCATTGCCGGGAGGGAGGATTTTTACTGGTAGATCAGGTAATGATCAATCAGGAAGGACAGGTAATCAGTAGAGATGAAGAGGGAAATCCTTATGTGGTGCGGGACTGGTTTGTGGGAAAAGAATGTGATACCCGCTCGGAAGAGGATATCCGCAAATGTATCTTTTCGATGGCACGGTTACATACGGTAATGCAGATGGACAGGGAGGAGAGTGAATGTGCGGATGATCTGGCGGAAGAGATGAAACGTCATAACAGAGAACTACGCAAAATCAGAAAATTTCTGCAGAAGAAAAAAAAGAAAAACGAATTTGAAACGAAGCTGTCAGAGAGTATTTCTGTTTTTCTGGAGCAGGGAGAAAAAACGGAGGAAAAATTAGCAGAATCGGATTATTACAGGATTTTGCAGGAAAATAAAAATGCAGTCTGTCACGGCGAGTGTAATCAGCACAATATATTATTCACACGTGACGGAGTTGCATTTACAAATTTTGAACACTGGAATTATGGAATACAGACATCTGATCTGTGCCAGTTTATGAGAAAAATACTTGAAAAACACTGCTGGAATCATGAACTGGGAGAAATGATGCTCAGAACGTATGAGAGTGTCAGGCCTCTTTCAGATGGAGAAATTCTGAATCTGAAGCTTCAGCTGTCATATCCGTGGAAATTCTGGAAAATCGCCAATTTTTATACAAACAGCAGCAAGGTATGGATTTCTCAGAAAAATACGGAAAAATTGAATCAGACGATTGCATTGATTGAACCGTGGCAGCATTTTCTGGATCATTTCCCTGCAGAGTAAATCACTGCCAATTTTTCTTCCATTTTCAGGTCGGATGGTATATAATGAGAACAGAAATGCAGCCATCAGGCAGGACGCTTTTTGGTTATGCGAGAAATAAATTTGGGAGGTACAAAGATGGATTACAAAGAGATTTATGAATCCTGGCTGAGCAATCCGTATTTTGACGAAGATACGAAAAATGAGTTGAGAGCAATCGCAGATGATGACAAGGAGATCAAAGAACGTTTTTACAAAGATCTGGAGTTTGGTACTGCAGGACTCAGAGGCGTGATCGGTGCAGGAACAAACCGGATGAATATTTATGTAGTGAGAAAGACTACACAGGGTCTGGCAAACTATATTGCAGCAGTGAATGGTCAGGAAAAAGGTGTGGCGATCGCGTATGATTCCCGCCGTATGTCACCGGAATTTGCGCAGGAAGCAGCACTGTGCCTGGCAGCAAACGGAATCAAGGCATATATTTTTGAGAGCCTTCGTCCGACACCTGAACTTTCTTATGCAGTAAGAAAGCTGGGATGTATTGCAGGTATCAATATCACAGCAAGCCACAACCCACCGGAATATAACGGTTACAAAGTATACTGGGAAGATGGTGCTCAGATCACACCGCCTCATGACAGTGGTATCATGGCTGAAGTTCAGAGAGTTACAGATTATAATGATGTAAAGACTATGGATAAAGCGGAAGCGGAAAAATCAGGTCTTTATATTGTGATCGGCAAAGACGTGGATGATACCTATATGGAAGAGCTGAAGAGCCAGGTCATCCATATGGATGCGATCAAAGCTATGGCAAAAGATCTGAAAATCGTATATTCTCCTCTTCACGGTACAGGAAATATCCCGGCAAGAAGAGTTCTGAAAGAGCTGGGCTTTGAAAATGTATATGTAGTAAAAGAGCAAGAACTTCCGGATGGTGAATTCCCGACTGTAAGTTACCCGAATCCGGAAGCAGACGAAGCTTTTGAACTGGGACTGAAACTTGCAAAAGAAGTAGATGCAGATCTGGTACTGGCTACCGATCCGGATGCAGACCGTCTGGGATGTCGTGTAAAAGACTCCAAAACCGGAGAATATCATACTCTGACCGGAAATATGTCCGGATGTCTGCTGGAAGAGTATGAGCTGAGTCAGAGAAAAGCAATCAACGGAAGTCTTCCGGAAGACGGTGCAGTTGTCAGCACTATCGTAACTACCAATATGGCAGGAACGATTGCAAGATCCTATGGACTTCGCTTTATCGAAGTACTTACCGGTTTCAAATTTATCGGACAGCAGATCCTGGGATTTGAGCAGAGCGGAAAGGGCACATATTTATTTGGATTTGAGGAAAGCTATGGATGTCTGATCGGAACTCATGCAAGAGATAAGGATGCGATCGTTGCAACTATGGCACTGTGTGAGGCAGCTGCTTATTACAAGACACAGGGCAAGACTCTCTGGGATGCCATGATCGATATGTATGAAAAATACGGATATTACAAAGATGATATCAAGTCTATCACTCTGAAAGGAATTGAGGGACTTGCCAAGATTCAGGAAATCCTTGATACACTGCGTTCCAATCCACCGAAAGAGATCGGCGGCTATAAAGTACTCTCTGCAAGAGATTACAAGAAAGATACCATCGTGGATATGGCGACAGGAGAGACAAAACCGACAGGTCTGCCAAGCTCCAATGTTCTGTACTATGATCTGGAAGATGACGCATGGCTTTGTGTAAGACCGTCCGGTACAGAGCCGAAGGTAAAATTCTACTTTGGTGTAAAAGGCACTTCTCTGGAAGATGCAGATGAAAAGTCCGCAGCATTGGGCAAAGAAGTGCTGGCTATGATCGACAGCATGCTGTAGGAACCGGCGATGAAAAAGTATACTTTTTCTGATCTTCAGAATATCGTGAAAACTCTTCGTGGGGAGAATGGATGCCCATGGGATCAGGTGCAGACCCATCAGAGTCTGGAGCGATGTATGATAGAGGAAGCGTATGAAGCTGTTGAAGGGATTCATTTGTATGCGGAGACCGGAGACGGGGAAAATCTCTGTGAAGAGCTGGGGGATGTGCTTTTGCAGGTGATATTTCACAGCCAGCTTGCCGAGGAAGAGGGAATTTTCAATCTGGATGATGTCATCTATGGAATCTGCGAGAAAATGATTCATCGTCATCCCCATGTGTTTTGTGAAGGACAGGCTAAAACAGAACTGCCGAGTTGGGATGAGATGAAAAAAGAAGAAAAAAGGGGGAAAAGAGACCGGAGATCGGAACTGGAAGCAGTTCCCCGGGCATTTCCCGCTTTGATTCGGGCGGAGAAAGTACAAAAGAAACTGGAAAAAGGTGATTACTTTCAATCAGAATCCTTAGATGAAATCTGTAAAGAAGCAGAGAACAGACTGAAGACGTTGGAGGAAGGCAATAATATTTCCGAAAAAAGAGCGGAAGAAGAGATTGGAGAACTTTTATACCAGATTTGCAGGATTGCCGATCATTATGAAGTTCATCCGGAGGAAGCACTTGCCGCTGCTGTAGATTTGCGGATTTGGCAGTTTAGTTCAAAAGCAAAACAGGAATAGGCAAATATATCAGTAAAATCCTTGACAAAAGAGGCATTAGAGTATATAAATAGGTGTAGTACACATATTACTAGATACTTATAGGAGGAATATCATGAACAAAACAGAATTAATCGCAGCTATGGCTGAACAGACACAGTTATCTAAAAAGGATGCAGAAGCTGCTTTAAAAGCATTTGTTGACGTTGTATCTGAAGAATTGAAAAAAGGTGAGAAAGTTCAGTTGGTTGGATTCGGTACTTTTGAAGTTTCTGAAAGATCTGCAAGAGAAGGAAGAAATCCTGCTACCGGCGAGACCATGACAATCAAAGCTTCCAAAGCTCCGAAGTTTAAAGCAGGAAAAGCTTTAAAAGATCTGGTTAACGCATAATTCTATCTGGTTCTTATGTAAAGATAAGTTGGCTTTGCGGAGACATGATGTGTCCGCAAAGCCTTATTTCATTTATAAGGAGAGCACATATATGAGATTGGATAAGTTTTTAAAAGTTTCCCGTCTGATTAAAAGAAGAACCGTAGCTAATGAAGCATGTGATGCAGGCAGGGTATTAATCAATGACCGTCCGGCAAAGGCGTCGGCTCAAGTCAAGGCAGGAGATATTCTTGAAATACAGTTTGGCAGTAAGGCTGTAAAAGTGGAAGTACTGAATGTTCAGGAAACAGTAAAGAAAGAAGAAGCACAGGAGCTATATCGATATCTGTAACTGAAAAGGGGATGATTGAACCAATGTCCGAAACGAATACCCGATGGCCTCACCACATATACTATAATGAGACGAGGGACGAAAAGTCAGTCGTGAGGACTGACTTTTGGGACCGCAAAGTCATAGAATCAGGAGGGGAGATTGTATGGAGGAAGGACAGGGGGCGATTCATCAGCTTAATCTGCGAGACAGAAAGACAGGTATGATGACTGGGATTGTGGATGTGATTTCATTTGACAGTCAGCAGATTTTACTTGAGACAACACAGGGAATGTTGATGATCAAGGGGAAGGAACTTCATGTGAGTCGTCTCTGCCTGGAAAAGGGAGAAGTAGATATCGAGGGGACGATGGACAGTCTGGTATATACGGATGGTGGTACTTATGCAAGAAAACAGAAAGGCAGCCTGATGAAACGGCTGTTTGAATAGTCATGAGTGCTTATATGGGAAAAGAACTGCTCCTGTTTGTAAAATCTGTATGGTATGGTTCTTTTCTTTTGATGATTTATGACTGTCTGAGGATTCTTCGTCGGGTGTTCAAACATTCAGATCTTATAGTTGCAGTGGAAGATTTGATTTTCTGGACAGGAAGTGCGTTGTTCCTATTTGTGGGATATTTTCGGGACAATTCCGGGATCCTCAGAGGATATTTATTTGTGGGAACAATAGTTGGAGCTGCAGCCTGGTATTTTTCACTCAGCCGATATTTCGTAAAATATGTATCTGTGCTGATGATAAAATTAAAAAGAATCTTTATGATTCCCGTCCAAAAAACTCTAATTTTAGTAAAAAGGTTGAAATTTTAGGAAGTACGTTGTAAACTCTCATTAAACACACGCAGAAAAGCTGTCTGCCGAAAATGGAAGCAGAAAGCTGAGAGGAATAGGGGAGCGGATTATGAAAAAAAAGAAAACCGCAGGAAAACGGAAAAATACAAAAGCAAGGCGCACTGCCATGGAGAATAAAATTGCCATGATCGGAATCAGTACGGTAGTCTGTATGCTTCTGGTGGTATTGCTTTTTAAGGGATCTTCTCTGCAGAGAAGGATTGATTCAAATGAGGCAAAGAAGGCACAGCTGAAACAGGAGCTGACAGCTGAACAGGCACGTACAGAAGAGATTGAAGAGATGCAGGATTATATGCAGAGTGATGAGTATACAGAAAAAATTGCAAAAGAAAAAATCGGCCTTGTGAAGGATAATGAAATCCTTTTTAAAGAAAATAAGTAATAATTAGAATCTGGAACTTCGGATTTTGTCTAAAAATTTTTATGGACAGTATTGCGGATTTGACAGGTTTTTCAGGAAAAGGTATCTATAATACTCCTTTAAGGATACCTGGGAGAAGTCCCGGTGGAAAATAAGGGGGTCATGGATACATGCAGATGTGGATGATTGCCATGCTCGCTTTCAGTGTTATACTGATTGTCCGGGACATGGCAAAACTTATTTTCACAGACAGGAAAAAAGGAAAACCGATATACGATGCCTATCCGCAAAAAGAAAAAATGGAACGTTATGCCCGGTCTTTTCAACGGCTCGCCCATACATTTTATGATATGCCCAATTATCAGGAACAACTCACGCAGACAGAGGTGTGGGATATCTTTGCCCAGGTGAAAAAGGATGTGTGCCGGGAATGCCCCCAGAAGAAGAAGTGCTGGAGCGAAAAGGAAAATCAGACCAATCAGAGAGTGTTTGAACTCCTTCAGATCATAGAGGAGGGAGATCCGGACCGTTTTTTGCGGGCACAGGGGGACTGGGTAGGAGAATGCGTACAGGCGGCACATTTTACAGAGACATTGCAGCGGATTTTTTTTGAGACAAGAGAAGAACTTCTGTACCGTAATCGCCTGATTGAGAACCGGCTGGCGGTGGCAGAACAGCTCAATGAAGTGGCGAGACTGATACAGAAGTTGTCTGCGGATGTGAGTGATATCAGCACAGTGCCCACGCTGATGGAAGAAAAAATCCGAAGACATTTTCAGAAGCAGCATATTATTGTAAAACAGGTATGGATGCTGTCGAAACCGGATGAAAAATGGAGAATTTTCCTGACGATGCGCACCAGAGGTGGTCAGTGTGTCACTATGAAAGAGGTGGCGAGACAATTATCTCAGGTGTGTGGATGTCGAATGGTTCCTTCCAGAGAAAGCCGTGCAATACTAAACAGTGAAATGAAAACAGTCCTTTTTACGGAGGATGTAAATTATAAAGTATTATATGGCGTTGCCCGGATCACCAGAGAAAAAGAAACGGTATCCGGGGATAATTATGCCTGTGCATGTACAGATGACCAGTTTATCATGTGTTTGTCTGATGGGATGGGTTCCGGTGTGGAGGCATGTAAAGAAAGCGAGACAGTGGTGGAACTTCTGGAGCAGTTTGTAACCTCCGGTTTTTCCAGGGAGACAGCTGCACGCATGGTGAATTCGGCCCTTGTGCTTCAGAGAAAAAATGGTATGTTTTCCAGTGTGGATGTATGTTCATTGGATCTGTATACAGGTATTTGTGAATTTTTAAAAGCCGGGGCTGCGACCACCTTTATCCGTCGATCTAACTGGGTGGAAACGATTACTTCTACCAGTATGGCAGCGGGACTGGTTCAGCAGCTGGATTTTGAAAAGACCTCTAAGAAACTGTATGACGGAGATTATCTGATTATGGTTACCGATGGCGTGCTTGATGCATTGCCGGATAAGCAGGAAGAAGAGACTATGAAAGAAATTATTCTTCAGGCACAGGAAGAGATGCCGAGAGAATTGGGAAGGTATATATTGGAAAAAGTATTAAGTTACAGCAATTATAAAGCATATGATGACATGACAGTACTGGTAGCGGGGATGTGGAAGAAATAATGTGGACAGCGGAAGAAAAAGTTCGGGAATTTGTGGATAAATTTGGATTGATTAAGGAGGGGGATGTTCTGGTAGCAGGAATCTCAGGTGGGGCAGATTCGGTTTGCCTGTTTTATTTACTGAAAGAACTGCAGAAATGGAGGAAGTTCCGGTTTGTGGCAGTACATGTGAATCATGAGCTGCGGGGAAAGGAAGCTGAAGAAGATGAAAAATTTGTAGAAAAAATCTGTATGGAGAACAGGATTCTCTTTCGAAGTGTTCATCGAAATGTGGGTGCGATGGCAAGTCGAATGGGACTCAGCACAGAAGAGGCAGGAAGAAAAGCCAGGTATGAGGTGTTCGAGGATGTTCTCAGAGAGGTGAAAGGAACGAAGATCGTTCTTGCGCATCACCAGGATGATCAGGCAGAAACCATGATTCACCATCTTGCCAGAGGTACCGGAATCACAGGACTGTGCGGGCTGAAACCGGCATCGGGGAATCGGATCCGACCGCTTTTGTGTCTGAAAAGAAATGAGATAGAGGAGTATTTGAAAGAGAAGGGTATAGAATGGCAGACAGATAGTAGCAATCTGGATGATACGTATACCAGGAATAAAATCCGTCATCATGTCGTAAGCTATCTATGTAGGGAAATCAACCCGGAAACAGTATCCCATATGGCGCAGACAGCAGAGGAACTGAGAGAGACAGAAGAACTGCTTCAGGTACTGACAAAAGAAAGAGTCGATCGGATGGTTGAGCGCCATCCGGAATATGGGATTGTGTCGGAGCAGCTCAGGGAGGAACCGGGTGTTTTACAAAGAAGGGTATTTCTTGAGGAGATAAAAAGAGTAGCCGGTTCTTCCAAAGATTTTACCCGTACTCATGCGGAGGATGTAGAGAAACTGTGGACAAAGCAGGTAGGAAAGAAAATTATGCTTCCCTGTGGTGTGACTGCATGTCGGGAATATCACGGAATTCGAATCGAAAAAAAAGAAAAACAGTCAAAAAAAGAAGAAGCAAAACCTTGTATTTATTTGAAACCGCAGGAAGGTGCGCAGGAGATTTCATTTGACGGATTGACAGTCAGGTATCAGATTCTTCCCAATGATTTTGCTCAAATCCCTGAAAAAAAGTATACGAAATGGCTTGATTATGATATTATAAAAGATAATGTGGTGATTCGTCACCGTAAACCGGGAGATCGCATCGGGATTCTGCATTCCGGAGGAAGCAAGAAGCTGAAAGATTATTTGATTGACCGGAAAATTCCCCAAAAAGAGAGGGATGCTCTGTGGCTTTTGGCAGCCGGACAGGAAATCCTTTGGATTATAGGGGATCGAATCAGTGAAAAATATAAGGTAACGAATAACACCCGGCAGATACTGCACATTCAGATAAAAGGAGGAACGATCCATGAGTGATAAAATCAGCGTATTGATTGACGAAAAAAAAGTTGATCAGAGAATCGAAGAAATTGGAAAAGAAATCAGTAAGGCGTATGAGGGAAAATGTGTCCATATGATTTGTATTTTAAAGGGAAGCGTATTTTTTGCCTGTGAACTGGCAAAAAGAATTACGGTTCCTGTAACTTTGGACTTTATGTCGGTTTCCAGTTATGGGAATGATACAAAATCCAGCGGAGTTGTAAAAATTGTCAAAGACCTGGATGAGCCTCTGGAAGGAAAAGATGTTCTGATCGTGGAAGACATTATTGATTCCGGACGTACACTCAGCTATTTGATAGAAATTTTAAAACAGAGAAAACCGGCGAGCATGCAGTTGTGTACATTGCTGGACAAACCGGAACGCAGAGTAAGGGATGTAAAGGTGGATTACACCTGCTTTGAAATACCGGACGAATTTGTAGTAGGATATGGTCTGGACTATGCACAGAAATACCGGAACCTTCCGTTTATCGGAGTGGTTGAACCGGAAGCTTAAGGACCGAAAGGAGAAACAAATTGAAGAGACAGACAAGAGGAATAGTCATTTGGCTGGCATTGGTTCTGCTTATGGTGATGGGTTTCAGCTATATGGCGCGGCAGATGCAAAGCGGCAATAACTATTCGTATCAGGCATTGAAAGATGATTTGAAGAATGACAGGATTGAGCAGGCAGTAATTCATCAGAATACACAGGTGCCTACCGGACAGCTTGTAGTACTCCTGAAAGATGGAAGACAACTCGATATGTATGTGGATGATGTGAATGACATCCGCAGCATGTTGGATGAATGTGACGTGAATTTCCAGATTACCAACGTTCCGCAGGAAAATAAAGTGTTTTCTACGGTACTTTCCGTTGCGACTCTGGGCGTGTTAATCTTTATGGTAGTTATGATGTTCCGTGGTTCAGGCGGAGGCGGCGGCAACAAAATGATGAATTTTGGTAAAAGCCGTGCGCATATGTCTACGGATGCGGATAAGAAGATTACATTTAACAATGTGGCAGGACTGCAGGAAGAAAAAGAAGATCTGCGGGAAATTGTGGATTTTCTGAAGAGCCCTGCCAAATATAACAAAGTGGGAGCCAGAATTCCCAAAGGTGTACTGCTTGTGGGACCTCCCGGAACAGGTAAAACCCTGCTGGCTAAAGCAGTAGCGGGAGAAGCCGGAGTTCCGTTTTTCTCTATATCCGGTTCTGATTTTGTGGAAATGTTTGTAGGTGTGGGTGCTTCCCGTGTGAGAGATTTGTTTGAAGAAGGAAAGAAACATCGCCCTTGTATTATTTTTATTGATGAGATTGATGCTGTGGCCAGACGGCGTGGTACCGGAATGGGCGGCGGACATGACGAAAGAGAACAGACCCTGAATCAGCTTCTGGTGGAAATGGATGGTTTTGGAGTCAATGAAGGAATCATTGTGATGGCGGCCACAAACCGTGTGGACATCCTGGATCCTGCAATCCTTCGTCCGGGACGTTTTGATCGAAGAGTCATGGTGGGAGCACCGGATGTGAAAGGAAGAGAAGAGATCCTGAAAGTACATTCCAAAGGAAAACCGCTGGGAGACGATGTAGATTTGACTCAGATTGCCCAGACAACTGCCGGATTTACAGGAGCTGAACTGGAAAATCTGCTGAATGAGGCGGCAATTCTGGCGGCAAAAGAAGATCGGGTCTTCCTGAAACAACAGGATATTCAGAAAGCATTCATTAAAGTAGGAATCGGAACAGAAAAACACAGTCGTGTGATTTCTGGAAAAGAAAAAAGAATTACAGCTTTCCATGAAGCAGGTCATGCAATACTGTTCCATGTGCTGGATCAGATGGAACCGGTTTATACGATTTCAATTATTCCGACGGGTCTTGGAGCGGCGGGATATACTATGCCGCTGCCGAATAAAGATGAGATGTTTAATACAAGAGGAAAGATGCTGGAACATATTCAGGTGTGTCTCGGCGGTCGGATTGCAGAAGAACTTGTATTTGACGATATTACAACGGGTGCTTCCCAGGATATTAAACAGGCAACTCAGATTGCCAAGGCAATGGTGACAAAATATGGAATGTCATCCACTATGGGAATGGTAGCCTACAGTGATGATGAGAGTGAAGTATTTATCGGAAGAGATCTTGCGCATGCACGGGGAATCAGCGAGGTTACCGCAGCCGGAATTGACCGGGAAGTAAAAGCTATTATAGATGAGTGTTACGAAAAAGCGAAAGCAATTATTAAAAAGTACGAGTATGTACTTTACAGCTGTGCCCAATTGCTGATGGAAAAAGAAAAAATCGGCAACGAAGAGTTTACGGCATTGTTCCATACGGAAAATAATGAGGGATCCGACAGGGAAATTGTACAAAATTCCGAAGTGTAAAGAAACGTGTGGAGAATAACGATGGAAAAGTGAATAAAAAAAACCTTGAAAAAAAATGAGGTTTGTGCACACTTTTTCATAGTACCATGGTATTATAATAACCGTAAAAACCCCCCAATACATTATATAGTTTTTGCTACACCCCATAAGAAGAAATACCTTCTCCAAAAAAGACAGCTTTGGCTGTCTTTTTTACTTTACGGTTGTAATTTGGAAATTCATCGTATAAAATGAGATGTAGAAAGAGGGGAGAAGAAGAGGGAAATGAGAAAAATGGAACAGATTGACGAAGTACAGAGAGCACAGGAATATATTACAAGGATGCGGCCGGTTTTTAACAAACGTGCGCTGTTCAGTGATGAGACAAAACAGTACAGAACCCCCTTTGAGCCGGAAGCAGGCGATGTTGTCACCATTCGATTCAGAACACTGAAATATAATGTGGATGCGGTATACTTTATCAGTGGTGCCATGCGTTCGAAAATGCAGCTGACAGAAAGTAAGAAAGGTTTTGACTACTATAGTATTGACATAGAACTTGGACAGGATCCTATCCATTATTATTTTGAGATTCAGTCAGGTAAGATTACTTGCTATTATAATGAGCTGGGAGTTACCAGACAGCTTCAGGAGCAGTATTCTTTCGGGATTATCCCTGGATTTAAGACGCCGGACTGGGCGAAGGGTGCGGTCATGTACCAGATTTTTGTAGACCGTTTCTGCAATGGCGATACATCTAATGATGTTCTGACAGGAGAATATTATTACATTAATGCGCAGAGTAAGAGAATTGAGGACTGGGATAAGCTGCCAGATCAGATGGATGTGAATAATTTTTATGGCGGCGATCTGCAGGGAGTTATGGATAAGCTGGATTATCTCCAGGAACTGGGAGTAGAAGTGATTTATTTGAATCCGGTATTTGTATCTCCTTCCAATCATAAGTATGATATTCAGGATTATGATTACATTGATCCACATTTTGGAAAAATCGTTGAGGATGAGGGAGAACTGCTTGCACCGGGGGATAAAGAAAACAGTCATGCAAGCCGGTATATTAACAGAGTTGCCAACAAAAAGAATCTGGAAGCAAGTAATCAGTTTTTTATTCAGCTTGTGGAGGAGATTCATAACCGCGGAATGAAAATAATTCTTGACGGCGTTTTCAATCATTGCGGTTCTTTCAATAAGTGGTTGGATCGGGAACGTATCTATGAAAATCAGGAAGGCTATGAAAATGGAGCTTTTGTGTCGGCAGACAGTCCGTATCATACTTTTTTTAAATTCCATAACGAACATAACTGGCCATATAATGAGTTTTATGATGGCTGGTGGGGACATGATACCCTTCCGAAGCTGAATTATGAGGATTCCCCCAAATTACAGGAATATATTATGCATGTGGCGAGAAAATGGGTTTCTCCTCCGTATAATGTGGATGGATGGCGCCTGGATGTAGCTGCTGATCTGGGACACAGTTCAGGATATAATCACCTGTTCTGGAAGGAATTCCACAGAGTGGTAAAAGAGGCAAATCCTCAGGCGGTAATTATTGCGGAGCATTATGGTGACGCAAGTCCCTGGCTTCAGGGAGACGAGTGGGATACGGTAATGAATTATGATGCATTTATGGAGCCGATTTCCTGGTTCCTGACCGGTATGGAAAAGCACAGCGATCAGTATCGGGAAGATCTGCGAGGAAATGCCAACAGCTTTATGGATGCTATGAGATACAACAGTTCTCGATTTTATGCACCTTCACTGCAGATTGCCATGAATGAGTTGGATAACCATGATCATTCCCGTTTTCTGAGCCGTACGAATGGAAGAGTCGGAAGAATCAATTCTGTAGGTCATAAGGCAGCGGAAGAAAATGTGAATAAGGCAGTATTACGTGAAGCGGTTGTGATGCAGATGACCTGGCCGGGAGCACCGACCCTTTACTACGGCGACGAGGCAGGAGTGTTCGGTTTTACAGATCCGGACAACAGACGAACCTATCCGTGGGGAAAAGAAGATCAGGATTTGATCAGATTTTATACGGCGGCCATTAAGATGCATAAGGAATATCAGGTGATTAAAACAGGTTCTGTTAAATTCCTGAAAGGTGAATATAACCTGATTTCCTATGGCAGGTTTACGGATGAGGAAAGACTTGTTGTTATTGTGAATAATAACAATGGTAATATTACTACAGAGATACCAGTATGGGAGACAGGTATCAGCAGAACACGGGAATGCACGATGAAACGCGTCCTGTCCAGCAATGCCATCGGATATACAACAGAAGAAAAGGAATATGGGGTTTTGGGAGGATTTTTGCCGATAGAACTTTCTCCGCTGGAAGCACTGGTATTATATTCGAAAGATGAATAAGAAAGAATTATTCTCGTTAGTCAAAATGCAATTATAACAATGCACCTGCCCTGACCACGATACAGAAGAGGACCTGGAAGGATATAAACCTTGCAGATCCTCTTTTTAACATTATTGAAAAATAAAAATGTTCCTTTGTAAATTCAGGAAATTTTCTTGTTTGAATCTTTTGATGAAAAATATTCTCAGTTAAAGTTATTGACAGGTAATAAAAGTAAGCATATACTAACTCTGTAAGAGATACTTGATATATCTAAATAGAGTGAAAGCAGGTGGGTTATGATGCCTTTAACGATGGCTGAAGAAGGCCGGGAAATCCGAATCAGAAAAATCGGTGGAAAGGATGAGACCAGACGCCATTTAGAGAGCCTGGGATTTGTCATGGGTGGATTTGTTACGGTTGTATCAGAGATTAACGGAAATCTGATCGTGAAGGTAAAAGATTCCCGAGTGGCGATCAGTAAGGAAATGGCAAATAAAATCATGATATGAGGAGAGGAAAAGGATGGCTACATTAAGAGATGCAAAATGCGGGCAGACAGTCAAAGTTGTAAAAATTCATGGCGAAGGTGCAGTTAAGCGCAGGATCATGGATATGGGGATTACCAAAAATACAGAGATATACATCCGGAAAGTTGCTCCGCTGGGGGATCCGATCGAAGTGACCGTCAGAGGATATGAATTGTCTTTAAGAAAAGCGGATGCGGAAATGGTAGAAATACAGTAGTACTTATTTTTCTAATTTCGAGTTAGTAATAACTAAAAAAAGGTTTGATATATATAATCGGAAAGAGAGGATGCATATGAAAGTCAAAATTGCGCTTGCGGGAAACCCGAACAGTGGAAAAACAACTCTGTTCAATGCCCTGACCGGATCTAATCAATTTGTGGGAAACTGGCCTGGCGTTACCGTAGAGAAGAAAGAAGGAAAAATCAAGGGATACACAACCAAAGGAGATGAGGCAATCCTGGTAGACCTGCCGGGTATATACTCATTGTCACCTTATACGCTGGAAGAAGTGGTGTCCAGAAATTTTCTGATTGGAGAAAAGCCGGATGCAATCATCAACATTATTGACGGTACCAATCTGGAGAGAAACCTGTATCTGACTACACAGCTTACCGAACTTGGTATTCCGGTCATTATTGCAGTAAATATGATGGATCTGGTAAGAAAGAACGGAGAAGAACTGAATGTGGAACGTCTGGGAAAAGGTACCGGATGTAAAGTTGTTGAGATTTCCGCTTTAAAAGGAGAGGGGATTGATCAGCTTGCACAGCGTGCGGTAGTCATTGCAAAGAGCGGAAAATCCAGCCAGCCGGCACATAGATTTGAAGGTTGTGTGGAACATGCTATTGCGCACATAGAAGAGGCGATCTCCGGTTATGTAGATCCAAGTATGGAACGTTGGTATGCGGTAAAACTTTTCGAACGTGATGAGAAGGTTCAGGAAAGTCTGAATCTGGAAAAAAAGATTACTGGATCACATTGAAGAAGATATCGTGAGCTGCGAAAAAGAAATGGATGATGATGCGGAAAGTATCATAACAGGAGAACGGTATAATTACATAGGAAATATTATTGAGGACTGTTACAAGAAACGTGTGAAAAAACAGATGTCTTTATCTGATAAAATAGACCGTGTGGTAACAAACCGTTTCCTTGCACTTCCGATTTTTGCAGTTGTCATGTTCATTGTATATTATGTATCTGTTACAACTGTGGGAAGCATTTTGACAGACTGGACCAATGATACTTTATTTGGCGAATGGATCATTTCGGGAGCTCAAGGCGCACTGGAATCCATTGGATGTGCCCCGTGGCTGACAGGCCTACTTGTAGACGGTATTATCAGCGGTGTCGGTGCAGTGCTCGGATTCGTTCCGCAGATGCTGGTATTGTTCCTCTTCCTGGCGTTTTTGGAAGGCTGCGGATATATGGCACGTATCGCATTTATCATGGATCGTATTTTCCGAAAATTTGGTCTGTCCGGTAAATCTTTCATTCCGATGCTGATCGGTACAGGTTGTGGTGTTCCGGGCGTTATGGCATCCAGAACCATTGAAAATGACAGAGATCGTAAAATGACGATTATGACAACTACTTTTATTCCGTGTGGGGCAAAACTTCCGATTATTGCCCTGATTGCAGGTGCTTTGTTTGACGGTGCTGCATGGGTGGCTCCAAGTGCATATTTTGTTGGTATTGCAGCAATCATCTGCTCCGGTATTATTTTAAAGAAAACGAAAATGTTTGCAGGAGATCCTGCGCCGTTTGTTATGGAACTTCCGGCATACCATTTGCCGACTGTAGGAAATGTCCTCAGAAGTACCTGGGAGCGTGGATGGTCCTTTATCAAGAAAGCTGGAACGATCATTCTTCTTTCTACCATCTTTGTATGGTTTGCGCAGGAATTTGGATTTGAAGGCGGACATTTTGGTATGGTAGAGGATATGGAGAACAGTATCCTGGCAGTTATCGGTTCTGCAATTGCGTGGATCTTTACTCCTCTGGGATGGGGGAACTGGAAAGCAGCAGTGGCAGCTATCACCGGACTGGTAGCAAAAGAAAACGTAGTCGGAACTTTTGGTATCCTTTATGGATTTGGAGAAGTAGCAGAAGACGGTGCTGAGATATGGGGAAGCCTTGCAGGATCTATGACAGCGGTAGCGGCATATTCTTTCCTGGTATTTAACCTTTTGTGTGCCCCTTGTTTTGCTGCAATGGGAGCAATCAAACGGGAAATGAACAATGCAAAATGGTTCTGGTTCGCGATCGGCTATCAGACACTGCTTGCGTATGTGGTTTCTCTGTGTGTATATCAGATTGGCACACTTATAACGACGGGTGCGTTTGGTATTGGAACAATTGTGGCATTTTTGCTGATCATCGGATTCCTTTATCTGTTATTCCGTCCTTACAAAGAGAGCCAGAATTTTAATGTGCCGAAAAGTGTTTCAGGTAAGCTCAGAGCATAAATGATGATGCAATAACAGGGAATGGATGATAAGGAGGTGCAGTAACTATGGGAACAGCAATCGTACTTCTTTTTCTTGCCGGAGTGATAGGACTTGTTATCCGGAGCATGGTAAAGGATAAAAAATCCGGGAAATCCTTACAGTGCGGGCAGAATTGCAAACATTGCGGCGGACACTGCCATGGAAATTGAAAATAAGGGACAGAAACCCCGAACTCCCGGTATAGAAAAAGATGACATGGATTTCCATAGTTATCAGTCGGAACATATGCAGAAAGATCTGGTAGTTGAACGGCTTAAAAGTCAGGGGTTTCGGATTACCAGACAAAGAAAGCTTCTGATTGATATTATTCTAAGTGAGAACTGCAGCTGTTGTAAAGAAGTATATATTCTTGCGTCAAAGAAAGATCCGGGAATCGGAATGGCAACCGTTTATCGAACGGTTGATGCTCTGGAAAAAGTCGGAGCACTGAAGCGCAGAACTGCATATCAGCTGTGTGATCAGAAGAATAAAATGTGCCAAAGCTGGCTGGTGGAGCTGGATGACAGTTCCACGGTGAAACTTGATTATGCATTCATGAAAAAAATTATTGAGAATGGAATGCTGAATTATGGGATTACCAAAGGAAAAAAAGTAAAAGGAATCATGTTAATACAGGCAGAGGAATGACTGTAATGCATCATGGGATTAAATGCTTTTTGCCTTAGCATCAAAAAATACATTTATGAATGAAGACAGGGAATTCCCGGATGATGAAATATTCAAAAGGGGATTCCCTGTTTTGCAGAGGGATGTGATGGGAAAAGCAGTTAATATATAATCGTGCTGCAGGATAGCAGGGATTTCATTTTAGAGTTTTGTGTGTAAAAATGACAGGAGGTATAATAGCTGTGGTAAAAATGATTCTTGATATAGAAGGAATGTCCTGTGGGATGTGTGAAAGCCATATCAACGATACGATACGCAGGCAGTTTACTGTCAAAAAAGTTTCTTCTTCACATACAAAAAGTGAAACAGAAATCATTGCGGAAAATCCGTTGGATATAAAAAAATTGAGAAAGATAATCCATGAGCAGGATATGAGGTTCTTAGCGTTAAGACAGAACCCTATGTGAAAAAGGGATTTTTCAGAAGAAATATCTCTGGAGGAATGAAAGAAAATTTATGGAAATAACACAGAAAATATTGATGATCTGTTACGTATTCCAGGACTCTATGAACACCGTTATAAGCTCCCGAACCAGATCTCCAGTATAATCCACGCTAATTATACTAGTTGTTGGCCATGGAGTGAACAGTAACAAAAGATACAGAGAAGAATTCTCAAATACATAGAATTATCTTTACAATTTTGCAAAAATGCTGTAGCATACAATTAGTTAGAGAAAACTAACTAACATTGAAGGAAAATTGATCGAAAGTTTTGGTTTAAAAAAATACGAAACGCTGGAGAGCGTTTTATTTTAACAAGATTAGTTAGAGATAACTAACCGAGAAAGGAGAATTAAATTATGAGCGTAGTAATCATAGGCGGTAATGAGTGTATGGTCCGTCAATATAAAAATTTATGCAGGGAATATCAGTGTGATGCAAAAGTGTATCCAAAACAGAACAGCAGCCTGAAAGGAATCGGAAATCCGGATCTGCTTGTCCTGTTTACCGGTACTGTATCGCATAAAATGGTACGGAATGCATTATCTGAAACAAAAGGTCAGGATGTAAAGGTTGTTCGTTCACATACAAGTTCTATGTCAGCACTGAAAAATATTCTGGAAGAAAATATAAAACAGGAGGAAATGGTATGTCCGATGAGATGATTATCCGTCATTGTTCACCCACGCTTGCAGGATTAAAGACCGGAAATATTTTTAGCTGTCCATATTCCAATAAAAAGGAATTGTTCTGTGCAGTTCGTTCTTTAAATCAGAGGCTGGTGCCGAAAGGGGTTCGTGTGGTTCCACTGCGTATGTCTGCCGAAAGGGTTTTACTTTATATTTATCGTCCGAATAAGCTGGAAAGTGATCTGGCTGTAGAGGATGCAGCAAACATTTTGGAAGAATACGGATATTGTGTGAAGGATTTCGGTCAATGTGTAGTGCGTTTGAGAAGAAGGCTGTATGAGTCTGAAGAATTTCCTCATGAGATCGGACTTTTCCTGGGATATCCCCCGGAGGATGTACGTGGGTTCATAGAAAACCACGCCGGAGGATATAAATGTACCGGAGTTTGGAAGGTATATGGGGACGAAAACAATGCAAAAAAACAATTTGACCGTTATAAAAAATGTACAGATGTGTATTGGTCACAATGGGCACGAGGTAAGAGTATTGAGCGGCTTACAGTAGCTGTTTAATATAGAAAAAATGAATGAAAAAAGAGAAGAAAGGTTGGTAATCATATGAGTAAAATTGCGGTTGTTTATTGGAGCGGAACTGGAAATACGGGGCAGATGGCTTCTGCGGTTCTGGAAGGAGCAAAGGAAAAAGGGTCAGATGCTGTTTTGTTTACATCAGCAGAATTTGATGCATCCATGTTGAATACTTATGATGCCGTTGCCTTTGGGTGTCCGGCCATGGGAGCGGAGGTATTGGAAGAAGATGAATTCCAGCCAATGTGGGATGCCTGTGAAGGTGCCCTGGGAGGAAAAAAGGTAGTATTGTTTGGTTCTTATGGCTGGGGAGACGGTGAATGGATGCGTAACTGGGAAGAATCCTGCAGTAGCGCAGGAGCAGTACTGGGCTGCGACAGTGTGATCTGCAATGAGACACCGGATGATGAGGCTTTGTCTGCGTGCAAAGCTTTAGGAGCTGCATTGGCATAAATCCATCTCCGGTGAAAAGAATAGTATTAGAGGACGATGAGCATCCAGAAAGAATGCTCATTTTGAGCTATGACCAACGAAAAAGTGGATGAAATAGTGGAAGAATTTATATTATTGTGTTACAGTGTTAGAATAGGAAAATGTCTTTTTTGATTGTAGGTTATTTGCGGTGGAGTTTTAGAAAAAGTGAGGAATCATATGAACAGAAATGGCTTGGTTGAAAATATAATAGAACAAATCAAAGAAGCACAGTTGAAGCTGGGATTTGTCGAGGAGACTATTCGTCTTTATTTTCCGATTCCATCACTGTGCAGTCTGCTTCAGATAGAGGACAGAAGTGGGGAAGAACTGCTGGCTTTTTTGAAAGCGGAAGAGGAATTTACACATACATTGCTGGGTAAAATCGATTTTTCTTTATGTAAAGGAGAACGGATAGAAGTGCGTGTTTCTTCAGTTGGAGCAGTTTATGTACATGAACAGGTGTCGAATCCTCCGTTTTTGGCGAGTATCATGGATCTGTTTCAAAAAAATCATTGTCTGACGATCGAAGAAATCTGTGCATGCTTTGCACGGTTCAGTGATTACTATGAGTGTAAAAAAATGGAACCGGGAACGGATTTTGATTATGTACTGCATTTTACAGACAGGAAGCCGGATCCATGGTATTACTGCGTCAGAATAGAAATGGGGCATACAATTTATCACAGATTTACAGAGGCAGATTATCGTGCTTTGATCAGCTGAGAATAGTAGATAAAAGTGTACTTCACAGACGATGCATTATTCCGGCAAAGCACTTTTACGAATGGGATCCGGACAAGGATAAAGTTACCTTTCAGTCGGAGAATCCCGGGACATATTCTATTCCGAATATAAGATGTTTGCCACAAGGAAATGGTTTTCAGAGAAAAATATAGAATGGTATTTAGTCAGGGGAAATAAACCGCACAAACAGCGAAATAGATGGTAGTATTTCTGTAAAAACATGGTTTATCACAAGTAAGATGACAGGTATAATAAAACAATAGACCGGCTGTAAGGAGGATTGATTAAAATAGCATTGCCGGTACTTTTGATCGTAGGAGTGATAGCGCTGTTTATGCCGAAGATTGCAAATTAAAAAGAAATGTTGAGGGGAGGAAAAAGGATGAAATTATTATTTAAACAAAGATTTTTTTCATGGTTTGACAGCTATGATATCTATGATGAGGCCGGAAATACAGTATATACTGTAAAAGGACAACTTTCCTGGGGACATTGTCTGAAAATCTATGATGCTTATAGAAATGAGATTGGAACTGTACGGGAGTGTATACTTTCCTTTCTTCCCAGATTTGAGATCTATATGGGAAGCCGATATATTGGCTGCATTACAAAAGAATTTACTTTTTTTAAGCCAAAGTTTACTATAGATTTTAACGGCTGGCATGTGAAAGGTGATTTTTGGGGCTGGGATTATAAGGTGTACGACAGGAGCGGAAGATATGTAGCCGGAGTGTCTAAACAGCTTTTTAGATGGACAGATACGTATGTGATAGATGTATATGATCCGCAGGATGCACTGGGAGCACTCATGCTTGTCCTGGCTATTGATGCAGAAAAATGTTCCAATAATAATGATTAAAAATGAAACAAGACAGAAAAAAGTCATCCGGTTTGGGTGGCTTTTTCTTTTTGAAAAAATTTTTATGGATTTTCCATATATTCACACTTGAAATACGAACATAAGTTCGATATAATAAGCAAAAAGGAGGCGAACATAAGTTTGGACAGAGTGATTTTTCATATTGATATCAATTCTGCTTTTCTTTCCTGGGAAGCTGTTTATCGTCTTTATCATTTGGGCGGAACAGTGGATTTGCGTGAGGAAGTAGCGGCTGTCGGCGGAGATATGGCCATGCGTCATGGAATTATTCTTGCAAAATCTATTCCTGCAAAGAATCATAATATTAAAACCGGAGAAAGTATTACAGAAGCACTGCAGAAGTGTCCGCATCTAAAACTGGTGCCGCCGAATTATGGATTATATGAGAAATGTTCCGCTGCTTTTATGAAGATTTTACGGCAATATTCACCGGATGTGGAACAATATAGTATAGATGAAGCTTTTATTGATATGACCGGGACAGAAAGATTATGGGGCGAACCAGTTGCGGCGGCGAATCGGATTCGTAACCAGATCAGGGAAGAACTGGGATTTACAGTCAATATAGGGGTATCAGAAAACAAACTGCTGGCGAAGATGGCAAGTGATTTTAAGAAGCCTGATCGGGTGCATACACTTTGGAAATATGAGATAGAAGAAAAGATGTGGCCGCTTCCTGTATCGGAACTCTTTTTTGTGGGGCGGGCTACCACAAGAAAACTACTGGGTATGGGGATCCGGACGATAGGAGAGTTGGCCGGAACAGATCCGGCAGTGTTGAAGAGTCATTTGAAAAAACATGGAGAAGTGATATGGGCGTTTGCCAATGGGATAGATGTCTCTGTGGTGCAGCCGGAGGTTCCGGCAAATAAAGGATATGGGAACAGTACAACGATAGCTTTTGATGTTACAGATGCATCCACTGCAAAGTTGGTGTTACTCGCATTGGCTGAGACGGTGGGGACCAGACTGCGTGCTGCGGGAGTTTACGCAGAAGTGATTGCGGTGGGGATAAAAACGTATGATCTGCAGTATGCAAGCCGTCAGATGACGTTAGAGCATGCAACCCATATTACGATTGAAATCCATCGTTGCGCCTGCGAGCTTTTTGATTCTTTATGGGATGGAAGATCGATCCGGCATTTGGGTATCCATACAGGCAGACTTAGGGATCATATGGATATGCGGCAGCTTGATATGTTTGATATGACAGATTATGAAAAACAGGAACAGATGGATCGAACGGTGGATGGGATCAGGATGCGTTATGGTCGGGATTCGTTAAAACGGGCTGTTTTTGTGGGAAGCAGGATAGATCATATGTCGGGCGGCATCAGCCGGGAAAAAAGAACGGTAGATTATAAGAAAGTAAAGGTGGAATAGGAGGTATCGTTGAATGGGATTTGCAATCGGTATAGAAGAAGAAAAACTTCAGGAAAAGGCGATTCGGGGGACACCACAGAAAGTTGCGGCAGACTGCTGGTTTACCAGTACCGGAAAGATGATTCCCAGAATGATAAAGTATGAGGATACGGATGGCGTCCGGCATCTTCTGACGAATATAGAGGTGCTGAAGTCTGATGAAAAATATTATGCCGGAATTCCCCTGTGCAGATATGGCTGCAGGGTAATGGTGGATGACCGGGTGCAGGATTTTGTTTTATGTTATCATCCGGAAAATCATACCTGGGATATGATACTTCCGGAATAGAGATTGTGGTGTATGCAAAATGTCAGGAGGAAAAGAAAACATAGAATTGTCGTATAAACAGTGGGTGCCGTTCCGGAACTGAAGACAGAAAGGAACGGCACTGTTATATCAGATGAGGGATGACACCCACCTCTGTAGGCGGTGACCAGCAATTATGTATCAGTGGCGGGTGCCAATCCCCCATCTGATATACGCTCCGCGGGGATGCTCAGGAATTCGGAATGGAAGTATGTCTGCCATGCAGACCCGAATTCCGCGCCAAGACTCGCGAGCGAGTCCTGAATCACGAATGTGCCATGGCATGGCGTTTAATGGCATCAAAGCTCTCAGGGCTGAGTACATGCTCCATCCGGCAGGCATCCCGTACGGCAATCTGCTCATCTACGCCTAACTGCATCAGCCAGCGTGAAAGAAGCACATGGCGTTCGTACATGGTATCTGCAATTTTTTGCCCCGATTCAGTTAATGTAATGTGACCGTTGTTGTCCATGTTGATATATCCATTTTCGCGAAGATTTTTCATAGCTACACTTACACTGGGCTTGGAGACTTCCAGTTCAACTGCGATATCAATAGAACGGACATAAGACTGGCGTTGATAAATCATCAATATGGCTTCCAAGTAGTTTTCGGCTGATTCATGTATTTTCAAAACTATCACCTCGTTTTCATGTTTTTACGAAATATACCATTGAATGTAGTTTACCATATATAGAGAGAAAGTTCAAATATAACTGTGTTTTTCCCGGATCGCGGGTGATCCCAGCATCGAAATCCTATAAAAAGAATATGGAATCACGGTAACAGTGACAGGCAGTGAAAAATGTGATATAAATAAAACAAAAACTCATTCAGAAATCAAACAGCAGGAGGACAGAGACAATGAAAAAAATAGGTTTTATCGGTACCGGCGTAATGGGAAAATCCATGATTCGTAATCTTCAGAAAGAGGGATATGAATTGTATATTTATAATCGTACAAAGGAAAAGGCAGCTGAGCTGATTGAAGAGGGGGCCATCTGGTGTGACAGTCCCGGAGAATGTGCGAAAAATCGTGATGTGATTATTACGATTGTGGGATATCCGAAGGATGTGGAAGAAGTATATTTTGGAGAAGGTGGAATCCTGGCAAATGCAGGAGAAGATACTTACCTGATTGATATGACAACGACCAGTCCCAAGTTATCACAAAAAATCTATGAGGTGGGAAAAAAGAAAGGTCTGCATGTGCTGGATGCTCCGGTATCCGGCGGCGATGTGGGAGCGAAGAAAGGTACTTTGGCGATTATGGTCGGAGGAGAGGAAAAAGATTTTGAAGCATGTCAGGATGTGCTGGCTGCTATGGGAACAAGTATTATCTATGAAGGGCCAGCAGGAAGCGGTCAGCATGTCAAGATGGCCAATCAGATTGCTATAGCAGGAGCGGTCAGCGGGGTCTGTGAAGCGATTGCATATACGAAAGCGATGGGAGTTGATGTGGATAAGATGATTGAGACAATCAAGGGCGGAGCAGCAGGAAGTTGGCAGCTTTCAAACTTGGGTCCCAAGATGGCGTCTGGTGATTATGCTCCGGGCTTCTATATCAAGCATATTATAAAAGATATGAGAATTGCTGATGAAGAGGCAGAGGAAAAGAATCTTGTGCTTCCTGTTCTGCTGAAAGTATGTGAGATGTATCAGGAACTGGAAAAACAGGGAAAAGGAGAAAATGGAACGCAGGGACTGATTGAATATTATTTGTAATTTTTTATCTGTGAGAGACGTGTAAAAAAATCGAGTAGTCCGTTTTAGAAGCAGGTCGTTCCCCTTCAGCTAACTTCTAACTGCGACTAAGACGCTCCGGATAGCCGTCGCGCCTAAGTCTGCGTAAGCAGTGGATCTTCAGGCTCACTTATCCCAATGCTTCTAAAACGGACTACTCAATTTTCAGAACGTTTTCTCACGATACAAAAAAGCATCGATAGATCTGGTTACGTTTGCTTTATTAAATATACAAAACAAAAATATTACAACTAAAGATAGAATTTACCAACTTGAAAAGTATTTTTAACAGCAAAAAAGCACGAGACGGGATTCGAACCCGCGACCCTCGCCTTGGCAAGGCGATACTCCACCACTGAGCCACTCGTGCATAACAATTATTATTTAATTGTAAAAGCGGGTGATGGGAATCGAACCCACGTATCCAGCTTGGAAGGCTGGTGTTCTACCATTGAACTACACCCGCAGATGTTTTTCTCTCGACAACAATATGTATTATACATAATAGAGGTTTGGTTGTCAAGAACTTTTTTGAATTTTTTTGATAAATGCCCAGAACCGGAATCGAACCAGTGACACGAGGATTTTCAGTCCTCTGCTCTACCAACTGAGCTATCTGGGCAAGTCCGTATTTGATAATAGCATATTCTTGTTTGAATTTCAATACTTAAATTTGATTTTTTTAAAATTTTTTAAGAAAATAAGGATAGGCTTGCAGAGAGAGTAAGGTTATGTTATAATTCTGCACATCATTGTAGTAGAAGAATAAAGCAAAAGAAGAGGAGAATGAGATGTATTCATTTGATGAAATTGTGAAAACAGATCCGGCTGTTGCTCAGGCGATTACGAAAGAGATTGACAGACAGAATTCGCATATTGAGCTGATAGCTTCAGAAAACTGGGTAAGTAAAGCTGTCATGGCAGCTATGGGAAGCCCGCTGACTAACAAGTATGCAGAAGGATATCCGGGAAAAAGATATTATGGTGGATGTGAGTGTGTAGATGAAGTGGAGACGTTAGCAATTGAGAGGGCTAAAAAGTTATTTGGCTGTACTTATGCAAATGTTCAGCCGCACTCTGGCGCACAGGCTAATATGGCTGTGTTCTTTGCTATGTTAAAACCGGGTGATACCGTAATGGGTATGAATCTTGCGCACGGCGGACATCTGAGCCATGGAAGCCCGGCAAATTTTTCGGGTGCTTATTTCCATGTAGTGCCTTATGGAGTGAATGATGAAGGATTTATTGATTATGATGAAGTGAGAAAGATTGCACTGGAATCCAGACCCAAATTGATTGTAGCCGGTGCAAGTGCTTATGCCCGTATTATAGATTTTAAGAAATTCCGCGAGATTGCGGATGAAGTTGGCGCTTATTTGATGGTGGACATTGCTCATATTGCAGGTCTGGTAGCGGCCGGAATCCATCCGAGCCCTATTCCTTATGCACATGTGACGACAACTACTACACATAAAACACTGAGAGGACCAAGAGGCGGTCTGATCCTTTCCAGTGAAGAGATTGCAAAGCAATTTAATTTTAATAAAGCAGTATTTCCGGGAACTCAGGGAGGACCTCTGATGCATGTGATTGCTGCGAAAGCAGTATGTTTTCAGGAAGCTCTGCAGCCGGAATATGTGGAATATCAGAAGCAGATTGTGAAGAATTGTAAAGCTCTTGCTGATGGCTTGATCAGAAGAGGAATTAAGCTGGTATCAGGAGGAACGGATAACCATCTGATGCTGGTGGATCTGCGAGGAACCGGAATTACCGGGAAAGCCATGGAAAAACTGCTGGATGAAGCAAATATCACCTGCAATAAAAATGCGATTCCAAATGATCCGGAATCACCATTTGTAACCAGTGGAGTGCGTCTGGGAACTGCAGCAGTGACATCCCGTGGCATGAAAGAAGAAGATATGGAACAGATCGCAGAAGCAATTGCCATGATGATAGAGAGCAAAGAGAACAAAGAAAAAGCACTTGCGATTGTAAAAGAACTGACAGATAAATATCCTTTGAATGCATAAGTGAAAGAATAGGGAGTTGAAGTGGACTTGCCCCACTTTGTTCTTGCGGTCTGCTTACCAGACGTGGTAGAATAGAGGCAAAGAAGAAAATTGAGGGTGTATTCCCCAAAAGATAAAGAAAAGAGGGCAATGTTATGTTTGATGTTACAGCTTTGGGTGAAGTATTGATTGACTTTACTCCATACGGAAATTCAGAGGCGGGTATGGCATTATTTGAGCAGAATCCTGGAGGAGCTCCGGCTAATGTACTGGCGGCAGTATCCAATCTGGGACTGAAACCTGCATTCATCGGCAAGGTGGGAGATGACATGCATGGAGCACTGCTTAAAGAAACTCTGGATAAAATCGGTGTGGATACCTCAGGTCTGGTTGTGGATCCTGATTTCTTTACCACACTTGCTTTTGTATCATTAAAAAATGGTGAAAGAAGCTTTTCTTTTGCCAGAAAACCGGGTGCGGATACCCAGCTTACCAGTGAAGAAGTGAATCTGGATGTTGTAAAGAATACAAAGATTTTTCATTGTGGTTCGCTTTCTTTGACAGACGAGCCTGCAAGAAGTGCAACATTCTACGCGGTACAGGAAGCAAAGAAAGCTGGAGCAGTTATTTCTTATGACCCGAACTATCGTCCGCTGCTTTGGAAGACAGAAGAGGACGCAATCGAAAAGATGCGTTCTATGGTTCCTTATGCGGATATCATGAAGATTTCTGATGAGGAGACAGAACTGCTCAGCGGCAAGGCTGATTCAAAAGAGGCAGCAGAGGAACTTCTGAAGCAAGGGGTTTCCTGTGTAGTCGTAACACTGGGAAAAGATGGAGCATTGTTGAAGACAAAAGCTATCGAAGTGCATGCAAAAGGAAAAGACCGTAAACCTGTAGATACGACCGGAGCAGGAGATTCTTTCTGGGGAGGACTTCTTTCCCGTCTGGCACTGAATAATGTGAAACCTGCAGATCTTACAGAAGAACAGGCAAAAGAATATCTGGATTTTGCCAATGCGGTTGCAGGTCTGTGCGTGGAGAAACGTGGTGCAATTCCGGCTATGCCGACACTGGAACAGGTTATGGCTGAATTATGAGAATTTTGTTGATTGCGATTAACGCAAAGTATATCCATTCCAATCTAGCTGTTTACAGCCTTCAGGCATATGCACGGGAATACCGGGAGCAGATTGGACTGGCCGAGTTTACAATCAATCAAAGTAAGGATGACATTTTAAAAGGAATCTTCCGGCGAAAGCCGGAAGTCCTTTGCATTTCCTGCTATATTTGGAATATTTCTCTGGTGAAGGAACTGATAAGAGAGATACACAAGATACTTCCGGACACTGCTATCTGGCTGGGTGGGCCGGAAGTTTCCTTTGATGCGGAAAAAATATTGGATGAGTATCCGGAACTTACCGGTATCATGAAAGGAGAGGGCGAAGAGACCTTTCTGGAACTGGTGCAGCATTATGCAGGTAATGGAAAAATACTGGAAGATATCAAAGGGGTTACCTATCGTCGAAAAAATCAAACAGTTTCCGGTGGAATCATTCAGGACAATGGATGGCGGGAAGTTATGGACCTGAGCAGGATTCCCTTTGTGTATGAAGATCTGGAAAAGTTTGAAAATCGAATCATTTATTATGAATCCAGCAGAGGGTGCCCTTTTTCCTGCAGTTATTGTCTGTCATCGATCGATAAGAAACTTAGATTTCGTAATCTGGATCTGGTAAAGAAAGAACTGCAGTTTTTTCTGGATCATAAAGTTCCCCAGGTAAAATTTGTGGACAGAACTTTTAATTGTCGCCATGACCATGCTATGGAGATATGGACTTATCTGGTGGAGCATGATAATGGAATCACAAATTTTCATTTTGAAGTGGCTGCGGATATTCTGACGGAGGATGAGATTGAACTGATCAGGACCATGCGACCGGGAATGATTCAGTTGGAAATTGGTGTCCAATCCACGAATCCGGATACGATACGAGAAATTCACAGAAAAATGGATTTGTCCCGTGTGGCTTATAATGTAGAGAGAATCCGGGAAAAACGGAATGTGCATCAACATCTTGATTTGATTGCAGGACTTCCTTATGAAGATTATGAAAGTTTTGGAAAGTCTTTTAATGATGTGTATCGTATGAAACCGCAGCAGCTCCAGCTGGGATTTTTGAAAGTGTTGAAAGGATCTTACATGAATAAAATGGCAGATAGTTATGGCTGCTGTTATCATGAAGAAGAGCCTTATGAAGTATTATTTACCAGATGGCTTCCCTATGAAGATATGCTGAAATTGAAGCTGGTGGAAGAGATGACAGAAGTATATTATAATAGTGGTCAGTTTTTAAAAACTCTTCCGGCAGCAATCCGTTTGTTTGAGAGCCCGTTTGAATTTTTCCAGGAATTAGGAAATTTCTATGAGAAAATGGGATATATGGAGATTTCTCATACGAGAATCTGCAGATATGAAATACTGTTGGAGTTTTTGAAAAATAAAGCACCAGAGAATAAAAACCTTTATCAGGAGTTGATGATTTTTGATCTGTATTCCAGAGAAAACATGAAAACCAGGCCTGCATGGGCGAGCAATCTGAAAATGTATAAACAGGTTTTTCGCAGATTTTATCAGATGGAAGCAAAAGAACATCGTTTTTTAGAAGAATATGAAATTTATGATGAAAAACAGACAGGAAAGATGACACACATTGAAGTTATGCATTTCCATCCGGATACTCTGGAGCCGGGGACTTATCTGTTTTTATTTGATTATAAAAAGCGGGATACACTTACTTTTGCGGCAAAATATCAGGACATTACCCGGGAATGCGAAACAATTACGGAAATATGTGAAGGAAAATGAGATTAGCAATCAGAAGTGACAGGCAGCGAGAAAAAACAGCACAGAAAGAGAGAAAGGAAGTACAGGTATGGAAAGGAATGCGGACAGTTATGTGGTAGTAGATCTGGAGACTACAGGTCTGCAGCCGGCAAAAGACAGAATCCTGGAAATAGGAGCTGTAAAAGTGGAAAATGGAGAAGTGAAAGATACATTCTGTACTTTTATTAATCCCAGGATGGCGATACCTCCATTCATTCAGGCTTTAACAGGAATTACGCAGGATATGGTGGAGAATGCCCCGACAGCTGAACAGGCTTTTTATGAATTTCTTGATTTCTGTGGTGACAGGGATCTGATGGGACATAATCTGATGTTTGATTATAGTTTCCTCAAACATCAGGCGGCGAATCTGAAGCTCTCTTTTGAAAAAAGAGGAATTGATACGCTGAAAATTGCCAGAAGTGTTCTTCCGGAACTGGAAAGCCGAAGCCTGACCAGCCTGTGTGAGTATTTTCAGATTAACAGGGAACAGGCACACCGTGCTTTTCATGATGCACTGGCTACGTATGAGGTCTATGAACAACTGAAAAAAAGGGCTCAGGAGGGACAGGAAAGGTTGTTTGTTCCGGTAGCTCTTCTGTATAAAGCAAAAAAACAGGGGCCTATTACGAATTCACAAAAAGCGTACTTGAATGATTTAGTGAAATATCATAAAATAAGTCTGGATGTGGAGATTGACAGTCTGACAAAAAATGAAGCATCCAGGAAAATTGATAAAATTATTTCAGAATATGGAAGGATCATGAGGTGATATTATGTGGAGTAATAAAGGAAAACGTATTATGGCATCAGTGATTGCAATTGTTATGATATTAGCTATGGTATTCTCAATGGCTCTGGATGTGTTGCTATGAAAGTGAAAAGCATATTTGCTGTCGCCACAGTTGGAATTGCTGTTTTATGTGCGGCACCTGTCCGGGCGCAGGAAGATTTCGGAACTGTCCGACAGGAACAGAAGATTTTGGATAATATCTATCTGGAAAATGTGGATCTCTCAGGATTGACTGTGGACGAGGCAATGCAGGCGGTTGAACGACGGGTGGAAGAAACTACGGGATACCGGATCATTCTTCATATGGATGATCAGTCGGTAGGTGTGACTGCAAAAGAGCTGGGGGTCAGCGGCAATAACAGGGATACTGTTGAAAATGCGGCCCAAATCGGACAGATTGGCAATGTGATCAAGCGGTATAAGGTGAAAAAAGATCTGGAGAATACTCCAATTCATCTGGAAATGAACTATCAGGTTGATGAAGAGGCTTTACGCGAGGCTCTGGAAACGTACTGTGTTCCGCTGAACAGGGAAGTTTCCAATTACAGTCTGGTACGTGATAATGGGCAATTTCAAATCATCAATGGACAGAGGGGTGTTGTACTTAAGGAAGAAGAGTCAGTTCAGCTTTTGGAAACTTATCTGACAGAAATCTGGAAAGATGGGATCGGGGATGTGGAACTTGAGGTTGAACTAACGGAACCCAGAGGATCAAAAGAAGAACTGGCACGAGTGAAGAATGTGCTTGGTCAGGGAAGTACGGATTATTCTTCCAGCAGTGCTGCCAGAGCGACGAATATTAGAAATGGTACACAAAAACTAAATGGAAAAGTTTTATATCCGGGAGAAAGTTTTTCCGTGTGTGATGCGATGGTGCCATTTACGGAAGAAAATGGATATGAGCTGGCCGGTTCCTATGCGAACGGTGCCGTTGTAGAGTCTTTCGGAGGCGGTATCTGTCAGGTATCCAGCACGTTGTATCTTGCGGTATTGAGATCGGAGCTTCAGGTGACAGAACGGCATAATCATTCGATGATTGTAAACTATGTAAAACCGTCCATGGACGCAGCAATCGCTGAAGGGGCTAAAGATTTTAAGTTTGTAAATAATCTGGATGCACCAATTTATATAGAGGGCTATGCAGCTGGTGGAACCGTCAGTTTTGTAATATATGGAGAAGAGTATCGTCCGGAAGGAAGAACCGTCAGTTATGAAAGCGAAACACTGGAGACCATTCAGCCGACGACAGAATTGACAGCTGACCCGGAGAAAAACCTGGGGAGTATAGAACAAACCCAGACTTCCCATACTGGATATCGGGCGAAGCTATGGAAAGTGGTGACAGAAAACGGGCAGGAAAACAGAGAAGAGGTAAATACCAGTACGTATCAGATGGCCCCCAATAAATATAAAGTGGGTGTAAAAACGGACAATGCAGAAGCTGCCAGTGCAATGTACAGTGCGATTGCGACGAATGATCTGAATCAGGTATATGTGGTATTAAATCAGTATTCTTAACGGAGGCATCAGAGAATGAAAATAGGAAAGTTACCGGAACCCATATTGATTCGTTCCGTATTAAAGCAGGTAAAACATAGAAGAGAAGAAGTGCTGGTAGGTCCGGCAGTGGGACAGGACTGCGCGATTGTGCAGGTGGAACCGGATGAGGTTCTTGTTATGTCTACAGATCCGATCACCGGCACAGTGAAAGACCTCGGAAGCCACAGTATTCATATCACTGCCAATGATCTGGCGGCTTCCGGAGCAGAGCCGATTGGTGTCATGCTGACGGTAATGCTTCCGGATACCGTGGAGGAGCCGGAAGTGAAGAAAATGATGCAGGAAGCGGAGGCAACCTGTAAAAAACTGAATATGGAAGTTTTGGGTGGTCATACAGAAATCACCAATGTAGTCCGTCAGCCGTTGATTTCTGTCACCGGAGTAGGTAAGATTAAAAAATCCCGTGTAATTACGACACTGCAGGTGCAGCCGGAACAGGATATTGTTGTGACGAAATGGATCGGTCTGGAGGCCACTACAATTCTGGCAAAAGAAAGAGAAGAAGAACTCCGGAAGCGTTTTCCGGCAGGAATCGTGGATACGGCTATTGGATTTGACCAGTTTTTGTCAGTCGTTCCGGAATCCAGGATTGCCATGGAACATGGTGTTACAGCCATGCACGATATTACAGAGGGAGGAGTATTTGGTGCTCTTTGGGAGATGGCAAGTGGTGCGGGAGTAGGACTGGAAGTAGATTTGAAAAAAATCCCGATCCGTCAGGAGACAGTGGAGATCTGTCAGTATTTTGATTTGAATCCATATCAGATTATGTCCAGCGGTTCTATGATGATCGCTGCGGATGACGGTCATGAACTTGTGAGAAAACTGGAAAAAGACGGAATCCATGCGTCAGTGGTAGGACGTACCAATGCCGGTAATGACCGGATACTCAGAAACGGAGAGGATGTCCGTTATCTGGATAAACCACAGCCGGATGAGTTGTACAAAGTACTTGGATAGATCAATGTCGATGAGTGATGGAAGGAGAAAAAATGGCGAGATTGAATATTGTATTATATGAGCCGGAAATCCCGTCCAACACGGGAAATATTGGCAGAACCTGTGTGGCAACAGGTACCCGTCTTCATCTGATTGAACCTTTGGGATTCCGACTGAATGAGAAATCGATCAAAAGAGCCGGAATGGATTATTGGGAACATCTTGATGTAACCAGATATATCAATTATCAGGATTTTCTGGAAAAGAATCCGGGAGCAAAGATTTATATGGCTTCTACTAAGGCACCGAGGACATATACAGATGTTTTCTATGAAGAAGACTGTTATATTATGTTTGGAAAAGAAAGCGGTGGGATTCCGGAAGAAATTCTCCTGGAAAACCAGGAGACTGCGATTCGGATTCCCATGCTTGATAAGATACGATCTCTGAATCTCAGTAATTCTGTGGCGATTGTCCTGTATGAGGCTCTGCGGCAGCATAATTTCGATCATATGCAGCTGGAAGGACACCTGACCAGATATGACTGGAAATAAAGGAACCGGACAGGGGACAGACCTGCGTCCGGTTCGGTCTATTTAGCTTTTTCCAAAGTAAAGATAAATTCGGTACCCACACCTTCGGTACTGATTACATTGATGTTCTGGTTATGAGCGGTGATGATTTCCTTTACGATGGAAAGTCCCAGCCCGGTTCCTTTGCGGTCACGACCTCTGGAGGAATCCAGTTTGTAAAAGCGTTCCCAGATTTTATTCAGGCTCGCTTTCGGGATACCCTGTCCGGTATCTTTTACTGAGACAAATACGGTTCCGTGCTTTTCTGTGGTTTCCACCTTGATCGTAGAATCATTGTTGCTGAACTTGATGGCATTATCGATCAGATTATACAGAACCTGTTGAATTTGCTCTTTGTCTGCATTGACAAAGAGCTTTTCTGATTCCAGATGAAGTTCGATGGTGATTATTTTTTTACGGCAGATACCTTCAAATGTAGCGGCGGTGCTCTTGATGGTCTGGTTGATATCAAAACGGACCATATGTATAGGGCGTCCCCGGGAATCCAGCTTGTCCAGCGTAAGCAGACTTTTTGTCAGCTTGTCGAGGCGTTCTGTCTCGTCGACTACAATCTGCAGATAGCGTCCCTGCATTTCCGGAGGAATGGTTCCGTCCATGATGGCTTCCACGTATCCCTTGATGGAAGTCAGTGGTGAACGAAAATCATGGGATACATTGGCAACAAATTTGCGTTGATAATCGCCCATTTTATTCAATTCATCAGACATATAATTCAGGGTGGTCGCAAGATATCCCATTTCATCATCTGTGTTCACAGAAATATTATAATCCAGATTGCCGGCTGCGTATTCATTGGCGCCTATCGTGATTTTTTTCAGAGGCCGATAGACACTGAAAGAAAACAGTCCCAGAATCAGAAGAGAAAAGACAAATAACAGTACAAAAATAATGTACACCGGTCCCAGGATGCTTTCTCTTTTTTCAATAATCTTACTCATGGGTATATGAATGGACACATATCCCTTTGTTTTCAGATTCAGTGTGATGGGAACCATCGTGTTTACCATCTCTTCACTAAAATAATGATAAAAATCTCCTGTTTCATAATAACCGGTATCCAGAGCTGTAGGATCAAAATTTTCCAGTGGAGTGGTATTTCCCGACTGATAGGAAAGTCCGGTATCGATCAGAGGCACACCGAAAGAATTCAGGATCATGATACGTGCATCCTGATATGTGGAGAGGGTTTTCAGATAATTGTAGGTCTCTTCCACTTCTTCTGTGTTTGAGTAGTCTGCTTTTGCCTGATAAGAGGCAATAGAGATTGCCTCTTTGTATAAAGATTCCCCTTCGGCATCCAGAATCTGATTCTGCACCAGAGAGGAACCAATAGTAGAAATCGTCAGAAATCCCAGTACTGCCAGGATTACATAAGCCAGTATAAATTTAAAATACAACGTATTTTTCATTATGATTTGACCTCAAATTTGTATCCGATCCCCCATACGGTACTGATTGACCAGGAGGCATGATCCTTTATTTTTTCCCGGAGACGTTTGATGTGAACATCAACCGTGCGGGTATCGCCAATATATTCGTATCCCCAGATATGATCCAGAAGCTGCTCTCTGGTGAATACCTGATTGGGAGAAGAAGCAAGGAAATAAAGCAGTTCCAGTTCTTTTGGCGGCATATCAATGGTTGCTCCGTTGTTGATAACAGAATAATTGGTCAGATTAATAATAAGGTCAGGATATTCCACATATTTCCCGTTTGTCTGTGAAGAGGAGGTCTGTGCAGGCTGAAAACGTCGCAAAACCGCTTTCACACGTGCTACCAGTTCTTTGGAATCAAAAGGTTTGATCATATAATCATCGGCACCAAGTTCCAGTCCCAGTACTTTATCAAAAACTTCACCTTTGGCGGAAAGCATGATGATCGGAACATTGGATTTGTGACGGATTTCCCTGCAGACCTGATATCCGTCAATGCCCGGAAGCATCAGATCCAGAAGGATCAGGTTTGGTTGGAAAGCGGGAAATACGTGAAGAGCTTCCTCACCGTCATTTACAATTCTGCATTCAAAACACTCTTTTGTCAGATATAATGAAATCAATTCTGCGATGTTATTATCATCGTCTACGATCATAATTTTTTGTTTTGCTACCATAGTAATACTCCTCCAGTTTACTTTTTAAATTCTACGATAGTCACTCCGGCATCTCCTTCCCCGAATTCTCCCAGTCGGAAGGAAGAAACATATTTCACCCGGCGAAGATAATTGTGAACTCCTTTTCTGAGAGCTCCGGTTCCTTTTCCGTGCACGATGCGGACGCTTGGCATATGAGCAAGGTATGCATCATCCAGATATTTATCCAGTTCCGCAACGGCTTCGTCCACAGTTTTGCCGAGAAGATTAATTTCAATCCCCACAGAAGAAGATTTTGACATTTTAATTTTGCCGGTATTGGTTTTCTGCATGTTCGGAGCTGTGATTACCGGATCTTCCTGCAGTAGCACCAGATCGGAGATATGCACTTTAGAACGCATAATACCCATCTGTACAAACAGGAATCCTTTAGAATCCGGAAGTGTACTGACGGTTCCCTTCAGATTCATGCTGAGAACCTTTATGCCGTCTCCGAGATGCAGATCAGAAGGCTTCAGGTTGCCGGTCTGTTTCTTCTCTTTGATGGAAATATTTTTCTCTATTTTGTTCATTTTCTGGCGCAGACGCTGGCGCTCTGCTTCCATTTCTTTTACAGATACATTTTCTTTTCCGAACTTGTGGAACTCTTTCATGGTCTGATCGGCGTATTCTTTAGCATCCCGCAAAATAGCATGGGCTTCTTCGTTTGCTTCCTGAAGAATTTTGGCTTTTCTCTGGTCGAGTTTTTCCTGCTTTGCTTCCAGGCGTGCTTTTAATGAAGTGATTTCTTCTTTGTATTTTTCAATTTCCAGTCGTTCTTTTTCGATGGTAATGCGGTTTTCTTCAAGAGTAGAGATGACGTCTTCAAAAGATTCATCTTTTGCGCTGATTTGTTTTTTGGCTTCCTCGATAATGTAGGAGGGAAGTCCCAGTTTCCCTGAGATGGCAAATGCATTACTTTTTCCGGGAACACCGATGAGAAGACGATAAGTAGGACGGAGAGTCTCTACGTTAAATTCGCAGGAAGCATTTTCCACACCTGGAGTGGAAAGTGCATAGACCTTCAGTTCGCTGTAATGGGTGGTTGCCATCGTACGGATTCCCTGCTTCTGCAGATGATTCAGAATAGCGATGGCCAGTGCGGCACCTTCTGTCGGATCGGTACCTGCCCCCAGTTCATCAAAAAGTACAAGAGAATTCTCATCTGCTTTCTCAATAAATGACACTACATGAGTCATGTGGGAGGAAAAAGTACTTAGCGACTGTTCGATACTCTGTTCATCTCCGATGTCGGCGTATACTTCATGGAAAACTGCAAGCTCGGAACGGTCCAGAGCCGGTATGTGAAGACCGGCCTGTCCCATCAGTGTGAGAAGTCCTACGGTTTTGAGAGAAACCGTTTTACCGCCGGTGTTGGGACCTGTAACGATCAGAAGTTGGAAATCTTTTCCCAGATGAATATCAATGGGTACCACTTTCTTTTTATCGATCAGAGGATGGCGTCCTTTGCGAATGTTAATGTAACCTTTGGTATTAAAAATGGGGCGTGTGGCATTCTGTTCCATGGCCAGAGAGGCACGGGCAAAAATAAAATCCAGTTCCACAAGATTCTCAAGATTATACTGAATCGCTTCCCGGTTCTGGGCCGCCAGTTCACTTAATGTAGCAAGGATAACCTCAATTTCAGCCGCCTCTTTTAATTCCAGGTCACGGATTTCATTGTTCAGTTTGACAATCGCCATGGGTTCAATAAAGAGCGTGGAACCGGTGGACGACTGGTCATGGATCATACCGGGAACCTGACTTTTATACTCAGCTTTTACGGGAATGCAGTAACGGCCGTTTCGCATAGTGATCACGGCATCCTGGAGGTAGGTGCGGGCGGAACCGTTTACCATACCCGCAAGCTGTGTGTGGATTTTTTCACCGGTGACCTTCATGGAACGACGAATCTGCTTGAGTGTACTGCTGGCATCATCACTGATCTCATCCTCAGACAAGATACAACGGCGAATCTCACCTGACAGATTAGGAAGGGGTTCCAGAGCATCAAATAAGGGATCCAGAGAATCAGTGTTTCCATTTTCCCGCTCGTGACGACCATAGGATTTGACTCTGGAAGTATTTTCCAGAAGACCACAGATTTGAAGAAGCTCAGTAATTCCAAGAGTGCTTCCAATCTCCAGTCGTTTGAGAGAACCGCGCACATCCCTTACACTGCCGAAAGAAAGATTTCCTTTCTGAAATAAACGGGTCAGGGCATCCTGTGTCTGCTGCTGCTTATGTTCAATTTCACCCAGAGAAATGGAAGGGACAAGATCTTCGCAGCGTATTTTTCCAAGTGGAGAAGAAGCATGAGATGCTAACATTTCTATGATTTTATTGTATTCCAATGTATATAAAGCTTTTTCGTTCATAGTCAGTTCCTTTATCAATTATTTTGAAGGACAAGGTCCAAAATGATTTTACATAATTATTGCCATCCTCATTTTACCTTATCTATTCCGGAAAGAAAAGGTATAAATTCTAAAGATTTTCTGATTCTTCATAAAATGTTCATATGTATTTGTTAGAATAAAATCGAGGTTTATGGTGTGTTACACAGGAGATTACGGTTATGAAAGATATAAAAGATCGCAATCAGAAGGAAGAAAAACAGGGAGTGCAGAATCAGGGAAAGGATCCTGTAAAGCAGGATGAGGAAGAAGAATATCGTTTCCTGAGAGAAGTGATTAAGGAGAAACCTGTGGATAAAAGAAAAATAGGTTATATTGCCGGAGGTGTTCTGGTTTGTGCAGTAATGTTCGGAGTGGTGGCGGCATTTACTTTTGTGAGAGTGCTTCCTCATATGCAGCCGGAAGAAAAGACGCAGAAAGTGAATATTCCGGTGGAAACACCGACACCAACACCGGTGGTGGAGGAAAATCCCGCAAATACAGATGACGGTGAGAACGATGAACAAAATGGGGAGGATGCGGAAAGTAATCACGATTCTTCCGGTACAGAGGAAGAAAAAAGTCTGAATCTGGATGATTTTAGAGGATTGTACCGTCATGTTGTGGAGATGGCAGAAGAGCCGGAACGATCACTTGTGACTGTACAGGGAATCACCAGTGATGTAGACTGGATGAACAATTCCTATGAAAATGAAAAGCAGATTTCCGGTTTTCTTGTAGCAGACAATGGAAAAGAGTATTTTGTTCTGACGGAGTACCGGGTTGTTGAGAAAGTGGATCGTATTTTGGTAACATTCTTCAATGGGACGACTGTGGATGCCCATTTTCAAAAGCAGGATCCGAGTACCGGGCTGGCTGTTCTTAAGGTCAGTAAAGACGAAATAGACAGTGATACGAGAAAGATCATAAAAATTGCAGAATTGGGAAGCTCTACCGTGATTCAGAGGGGAGAGCCGGTACTGGCAGTAGGAAGTCCTGCAGGTTACAGTGGTTCCATTGCCTTTGGTATGGTAACATCCACTGCGAATCAGAAGAGTACATTGGACAACGAATACAGCCTTTTTACCACGGATATTATGGGAGACAGTGAAGGAAGCGGCGTGCTGGTATCTCTGGATGGGAAGATCATCGGTGTGATTGTACAATCATTTTCCATGGAGGCAGGCAAAGATGTTGTAACTGCTGTGCCGATTTCAGAAGTAAAAGGTGTGATTGAAAAGCTGTCTAATAATGAGGATATCATATATTTGGGTGTTCGGGGACAGGATATATCCGGTGAGCTTGCACAAAAAACTGGAATTCCCAAAGGTATTTATGTAAATGAGGTGGAAGAAGATTCACCGGCTATGGTTGGAGGTATCCAGAACGGAGATGTGATCGTAAAGATTCAGGGAGAGAATGTGGAAACGCTCAGCCAGCTTCGCAGGCGGTTGGATAAATCCGAAGTGGATCAAAAAATTGCTGTCACAGCTATGAGAAAAGGCGCAGAAGGTTATGTGGAAATTGTATTTGACGTAACTGTTGGAGCGTTATAAAATAAATATGAGATTTAAAAACCAGACTGTTGTAAACGGCCTGGTTTTTTCCTGAAAATAAATAGGGATATGTGAGAAAGAAAGTATTTTTGTATTTGTAAAAGAGAAGGAGATTGAAATGAAATATATTAAAGATTTTTTTGAAGGAGCAAGAATTTCAGGAGTCTATCTGTGTAAGCATAAACAGGCAGCCGTTACGAAAAATGGAAAACCATATGAAAATGTGATCCTGCAGGATAAGACGGGAACGATAGATGCGAAAATATGGGATCCGAATTCCCAGGGAATTGAAGATTTTGATGCCATGGATTATATTGATATTATGGGTGATGTGAGCAGTTTTGCAGGAGCGCTTCAGATCAGCATTAAAAGAGTGAGAAAAGCGCAGGAAGGAGAATATGTACCTTCTGATTATCTTCCGGTGAGCAAAAAAAATATTGAGGAAATGTATCAGGAACTGGTGAAGTTTATTCAGTCTGTGAAGAACCCGTACCTGTCCCAGCTCCTTCGGATGTATTATATTGACAATGCAGCTTTTGTGAAAAAGTTCAAGTTCAGTTCTGCGGCAAAAAGTGTTCATCATGGATTCGTGGGTGGACTGCTGGAGCACACCCTGAGTGTGACAAAACTCTGTGAATATTATACACAGGCATATCCGGTATTGAACAGAGATCTGTTGATTACGGCTGCTATTTTCCATGATATTGGAAAAACAAAGGAATTATCCGCATTTCCTGTAAATGATTATACGGATGACGGACAGCTTCTGGGACATATTATGATCGGAGCGGAAATGATTCATGACGCAGTCCGCCAGATTCCGGGTTTTCCGGCAAAACTGGAGAGTGAACTGAAGCATTGCATTCTGGCACATCACGGGGAATTGGAGTACGGTTCACCGAAAAAACCGGCTCTGGTGGAAGCAGTGGCTCTGAATATGGCGGATAATACAGATGCAAAGATGGAAACCTTTGCAGAAATTTTCGATGCAGCCGGAGATCAGAATGACTGGCTGGGATATAATCGTTTGTTTGAGTCGAATATCAGAAAGACAAGTAACTGACACGTAACTAACACGTCTGCTGATGCAGACAATACCATAAATATAAGTTGATTAACAGAAGGACGGGTTTATGGAATATAAGAAAAATGATATGTTGACCGTTACGATAGAAGATATGGGGCATGACGGGGAAGGTATAGGAAAAGTAGATGGATATACCGTGTTTGTGAAAGATGCGGTGATCGGTGATACGGTACAGGCGAAAATCATGAAAGCCAAGAAGAATTACGGGTACGCCCGTTTGATGGAGATTATAACTCCATCCCCGGATCGTGTGGAACCTTTGTGTCCCTATGCACGTCAGTGCGGCGGCTGCCAGATTCAGGCACTTTCCTATGAAAAGCAGCTGGAATATAAAGAAAACAAAATTCGCAATAACCTGATTCGTATCGGTGGCTTTTCTGCGGATGAACTGCCGATGGAACCGATTATTGGTATGGAAAATCCCTTTCATTATCGGAATAAAGCACAATTTCCAGTGGGTGTTGATAAAGAAGGAAATATTGTGACTGGATTTTATGCGGGACGTACCCATTCGATCATCAACAATCGCAGATGTTATCTGGGTGTGGAGGTTAACGAAAGAATTCTGGATATTGTTGTGGATTATATGGAAAAGTATCATGTTCCGGCTTATGAAGAATCCAGTGGGAAAGGATTGGTTCGTCATGTACTGATCCGTTACGGATTTCATTCGAAAGAAATCATGGTTTGTCTTGTGGTAAACGGAAACCGTCTTCCGGCATCCGAACATCTGGTAGAGGAACTCAGAAAGATTTTCGGCATGACCAGTATCACCATGAATGTAAATCGGGATCGGACCAATGTGATTTTGGGAAGAGAAGTGAAGCTTCTCTGGGGACAGGCGTACATTACGGATACGATAGGAAATATAAAGTATCAGATTTCGCCTCTTTCTTTTTATCAGGTAAATCCGGTACAGACAGAGAAGCTGTACGGAAAGGCTCTGGAATTTGCGGATTTAAGTGGCGGAGAAACAGTCTGGGATCTTTACTGCGGAATCGGAACCATTTCCCTGTTCCTGGCACAGAAGGCGAAACAGGTATATGGGGTGGAAATCGTTCCGGCAGCCATCGAGGACGCCAAACGAAATGCAGCCCTGAACGGAATCAAGAATGCGGAATTTTATGTGGGAAAAGCAGAAGAAGTGCTGCCGGAGAAATATGAAAAAGAGGGAATCTATGCGGATGTGATCGTGGTAGACCCACCGAGAAAAGGCTGCGAAGAGAGCGTGCTGGAGACTATGGTGAAAATGCAGCCTAAACGGATCGTGTATGTGAGCTGCGATTCCGCAACACTGGCGAGAGACTTGAAGTGGCTGTGCGGGAATGGGTATAAGATACAGAGAATCGTGGGGTGCGATATGTTTGGAGAGACTGTTCATGTTGAGACGGTTGTCTTGCTTTCCAAGGGTGAGATCGACTCGAAAAAGATTCGGGTGGAGTTCTCGCTGGAAGATATGGATACCTCCGGCTTCCAGCAGGGAGCCACCTATGAGCAGATCAAGGGACGAGTGCTGGAGCAGACCGGATTAAAGGTATCTTCCCTGTATATCTCACAGATTAAGCGGAAATGTGGTCTGGAGGTCGGGCAGAGCTATAACCTGTCGAAGAAGGAAAATGCCAAACAGCCGCAGTGTCCGCCTGAGAAAGAGAAAGCAATCCGAGAAGCAATGAAATATTTTGGGATGATATAGAGAGGTACGGGAAGAAATGATGAATGAATTAGACAAACAAAACTTTACAAATTATGTAGAAGTAAAATCCTTTGGTGATATTTTTCCCAAAAAAGGAACAAATACCAGAACGCCTTACGAGCATCAGAAGAAGGCAATGGAAGCATTGGATAAGATGAATCAGGAGGCATCATACAGCACACTGGTAGTTCTTCCTACTGGTGGTGGTAAGACATATACTGCTTCCATGTGGCTCTTAAAAAATGCTATTGATAAGAGAAAGAAAATTCTTTGGATTGCCCATCGCCAGATGTTGCTGGATCAGGCTGCTGAGTCTTTTCAAAAGTTTGCTTATACAGAAGTTGTCCCCCACATTTCTTCCTTCTGCTTTAGAATTGTTTCTGGAGCTTCCAGCCATGACCGAACCAGCGACATTCGTCCGGGTGACAACTTGCTGATTGTCAGCAAGGACAGCATCGGAAGAAACATTGATCGATTGGATCAATGGCTCAAAGGTGAAAAAGAGCTGTATTTGATTGTGGATGAAGCTCATCATTCAACCGCAAAAACGTACAGAAAGGTCATTGATTATGTAAAGGCAAAGGTTCCTAATTTAAAACTGATTGGTTTAACTGCTACTCCGTTCCGTACTGCTGAAGAAGAACAGGGACTGTTAGCAAAAATATATACTGACGGTATCAGTGATGGACGAGTTGTTCACGGTGATGTTGGAATCACATATCAGATCGGACTAAAGGAACTGATTAACAGACAGATTCTTGCAAAACCTATTTTTGAAAGCTTTTACACGGATGAAGAATACGGCGATTCTCTCGGTGTTGACGCATGGGAAAGCATTCAACATTTGGATGTTCTGCCGGATGAGGTTGCACAGCAGATGGCAGATAGTGCAGCCCGTAACAAACTGATTGTCGAAACTTATAAGGCAAAACAGAATGACTATGGTCAGACAATATTGTTTGCCGTTAATGTGGTTCATGCAATTCAGTTGACCTCTCTTTTCAAAAAAGCTGGTATCAAAGCTGACTTCATCGTATCTTCTGTTAAGGATGCCATTACTGGTGTGACGATTAGCCGGGAGGATAACGAAAGAAAGCTGGAAGACTATCGAAATGGAAAGTTGCAGGTTTTGATCAATGTCAACATTTTGACTGAGGGCGTTGATTTGCCCAAAACTAAAACAGTGTTTTTGGCAAGACCTACTGTTTCTTCCATTTTGATGACGCAGATGGTTGGTCGTGCATTGCGTGGTACAGCAGCAGGCGGCACAGCCAGCGCATATATTGTTTCGTTCGTAGACCACTGGAACGAGCATATTGCATGGGTTAATCCGGAAAGCCTATTTGATGGAAACAATGACTTTCAGGATAATGAATCTGAGCGTGCCAAACGAGATCTGCGCATGATTGCTATTTCCAAGATTGAGGAGTTTGCAGCTATTTTGGATGATGCAGTTGATACTACTGCGTTGGAAAAAGTGCCATTTGAGCAAAGAATCCCTGTTGGTATGTATGCGTTTACATATCTTGAAGAAAACGGAATGGATCACGCTTATCAGGTAATGGTCTACGACAGCACACAGAATGCCTATAAAAATTTGATGGATGCGCTTCCTTCCCTGTTCAAGTCTTTTGGTGCAACAGAAGAATATTTGACAGAAGCGCAGCTTGATGAAATGGAAGCACAGTGCAGGGATTCGTTCTTTTGCGGAGAGATGATTCCTCCTTATGAACGGAAGGATGTTCTGAATATCCTGAAATATTATGCCCAATATGAAGCCGTTCCGCAGTTCTATACTTTCGCTGAGGTAGACAGAAGCAAACTTGATGTTAGCAAAATTGCCCAGCATATTTGGGACGAAGATATGGGCGAACGCAAAAGAACAGAGTATATTGATTCGCTCTGGGAATCCAGTGATGATAATATGCTTCGCCTGTTTTTTGGTAGGAAACTATATTTCCTCCGTCAGCTGAACATCGAATTGATGAAACTATCGCATCCCGATATATACGATGATGAAAACAACATAAAGTATGGAACCAGAGCATTAGAAGATTTGCCTTTGCATGAAATTGGGAAAATCAATCCTGCTTTGGAAAAGGAATTGAGAGATCAGGCTTTTGAAAAAGCTAAAGATGCAGATGGAAATTACCGGTGCGCTTGCTGTGGTGTTGCAGACAAGTCACGTATCTATTTCCAAGTCGATCATATCGTTCCGATGAACAACGGCGGCAAAAGCGTTGTAGAAAATTTGCAAATTCTCTGTCGTCAGTGCAACGGAACGAAAGGTGATCAGTAATGCAAGGGTTATGCTACTCTGCACTCGATATTGCGGTAATTGTCAGCAGTATGCAGCTCGGCTGTCGAGATGAAAGCAGAATACTTGACCGGATATGGGAGGGCGAGAAAGCATTTCTCGATATTCCATACAGAGCAAATCAGCGGAAATTCATTTTAGACACCTATCATTGGTTACAATATTTCTATGATAAACCAGTGATCGATAAAGAATTTCCTGCAATACAGAAAGATTTGGCGTATTCAAACAGGACTTTGCAAGCAGACCAATTAACCAGCGATTTCTCGGATTTGGATTTGTTTTTCAAAAGCATCCGCATCCGTATTTTGTATGGATATGGAAATGATTATGTTAGAATTAAGCTGAGAACCCTGCTCAAGCAGTATGGCTATAAACGAAGGTCTCAGTTGTTGCTTCAACACATAAACCGATGTATGCTGTTCTATCATCTGGGAGCGACGTTGCGTGGTGGCGTGCCATGCTCTATCGAAGATGCCGATTTGGATCAGATGCTGACATTTCGAGTAGAATGATAAAACCGCTGCAATTTTCATCCCCGAGCAGGATGGAATATGCAGCGGTTTTATATTTCCTGAGGAATGGTGTCAAACTGCATTTTTACAGTTTGGGTACCATTTTCGAGGAAAATATGAAGGGTGTCCAGAGGGGCGCAGCCCCTTGGCTCTGGGTTTCCAATAGGGGCGAGCAGCATCCCTGTTGGCACACAATTTTCCGCAGGAAAGTCTAGTGTGTTATACCTTTGTAGAGCGGATGGCAGCCGGAAATGTAGCACACCCTTGAATCTGTGCTGCAATTCCGGCGTTCTGGTGGGAAAGGTTGCCCTATAAATGGGGCAGTCTGAGCAACAGGAAAAGGCTGGAAGAAGGTGCAGAAAGCAGCTTTTTCCAGCCGGTCAGCAGCGGAACAAAGGTATATCAAAAGCCCCCGTCCTGCCGCAGCATCTATCGTTAAAACCACCACGGCAGTTCCAGCCATAGATTGTCCAGCGCCAGAGCCTCGGTTGACTTTGCCCGACTTTCACTGAGATGGAAATGCAACGCCGTCCCAATCAGAGGGTGTTCCAGATCGTCCTCAAAGCCAAATCGGTACAGGAGGTATGCCCTGTCTCTTGCGGGAATGCGTCTCAGTCCCTCGTACAGTTCCCGCCGGTTTTCTTCTTCAATCAGGATCTTCTCTGGCTCAGCGGCATACGGATCAGCGATCAGCTCGGAACGCTGCATGGAGTCCTCGCCGGGGAGCAGATCATCCAGATTGATCCGTTCCATAGGAAATCCATCCTCTTTTGATTGCAGCCGCTGCTCAAAGGTGGCAAAGGCGGCGGAAATCAAATCCATCATGGCGTTGCGGATGGCTTGTCCGGCATAGGTCAAGAACTTTATTTTCTTGTCAGGGTCGTACAGGGAGATAGCCCGTAAAAGGCCGATGCTTCCCTCCTGAATCAGATCATCGTGGTCGATGCCAAGCTCACTGTTGCCCAGCCCTACGCTTTGATACAGTTCATTTGCAAGCTTTTGTATGTATCCCAGATTGTTTTTTACCAGCTGCTCCTGCGCCTGTGCATCCCCTCGCTGTGCCAGTACGCAGAGCTGCTCATTTGTTTTTGGCTTCATGATCCTGTTCCGCCATCCGCTGTACCATGTGAAGCAGTGCCTGCCGCACTTCCCCCAGAGAATCGGCATCGGCAAGCTCCATCCCGGAGACACTGGCAATAATCAGATCCACAAACTGTTCCGGCGAAACAGATGGATGCAGTGCATCCTGCCCTTTCATCGTTTCCGAATACATCTGTTCCACCATTTCTTTGGTCAGCGGCTCCCCTGTTTCCGTGCCGATTTCTTTTTTGATCTCCCGCAAAACAGCCATAAACTGATTTTGGATATTGGTCAGGTCTGCCTGATAGACGGGCACCTTATTCAGTAATGCAGTCTGTGCTGCTTGCTGGGCCGCTTTCCTGGCATCAGGCTGTTCTTTTCCTGTTCCCAACAGCATGGAACTGAGCGTTTGAACTATCTGATTCTGCACCGCAAAACCAGAGGCAAGGGTATCATCAAAATACAGCGCAATCATATTGGTAAGCTGGGCGAAGCGGCGGTTTTCCAGCAGACGGCTTACCACCTGCGGATTGGTTCTGCCGGTATAAAGGTTCCGTGCCGCTTCAGCGGACAATCCCAGCTCGGAAATGTCATAGTTTTTCCGGTCAGGGACATCAGTCATGCACAGGAGAAAATCGGTAGAAACATTGAAGATGCGGGCAATGCTAATCATCTGATCCAGGCTGAGCGTATCCTTCGTACCGTTGATAAAACGGCTCAGAGTGCTTTCGGTAACTCCGATTTTCTTGGCCAGAACCGCTTGCGTAATTTTATGTTCCTTCATCAAGTCCTGCAACCGCTGCTGCGGCGTGCTGGGAAGATACCGCTGCTCCATATCCAAGCCCCCTCTCAGTTTTTCTTGATGTATTTCCCGCTTTTGATGCGGGCGTCTTTTGGCTTTTCCGCATTTTCCGGGATGATCCAGCGGCAGCCTGCTCGCTGTGCGCCAGGGATGCGGTTTTCATTACAGAGAACGCCGACACGCCGGGGCGATACCCCCCATTTCTCTGCTGCTTCAAAGGTAGAAAGGTATTTCATGGTTTATTATGTCCTTTCCTGATTCTATATAAATTATATTCCATAACCGGAATAATATCAACATATCTTTGTGAACATCTGCCGCTCTGAGGTTTTGCATTTTTGCAAGATTTCAGGGCTGCTTTTTTGTTTCTTGCAAAACTGACGGATTTTTCGGGATGGCCCCTTTTTCTCCGTACATTGAAGTGACAGGGAAAACCTGTACGAAAAATCAAGGAGGAAAACACATGAGTATCTACGAATTTGTAAAGGCAAACGTGACCGTCCCGCAGGCTGCCGAACACTACGGAGTGGAGGTGCAGCGGAATGGGATGTGCCGCTGTCCGTTCCACGATGACCGGCACCCCAGCATGAAACTGAACAAGGATTATTTCTACTGCTTTGGCTGCGGGACTCACGGCGATGTGATTGAGTTCACCGCCCGTTTGTTTGGCCTGGGCAGCTATGAGGCGGCGAAAAAGCTGGCGCATGATTTTGGACTTGACCCGGACAAGCCGCCCGCAGCTGCTGCGCTGAAAAAGCCGGAATACCCGCTGGCAAAGGCATTTCAGAGAGATGAGATGCACTGTCAGCGGGTATTGTGCGGTTATCTGCACCTGCTGGAGGACTGGAAGGAGCGATATGCTCCTTCCAGCCCGGAGGAAGAATGGGATGACCGCTTTGTGGAAGCCTGCCAGATGCTGGATCGTGCGGAGTATCTGGTGGATGTACTGACATTTGAAGAACTGGAGGTCCGGGTTAAAACGGTAGATATGCTGAAAGAAGACGGTACCATAGACAGGCTGGAAGAACGTCTGAACCGGCTGAAAAAGGAGGAACGAGCATATGGCAAAGAGCAGGAAATGGACTGATCCTAATCTGCCGGTTTGGTTCGATGGGACAAATATCAATGAAGTGGTATTCTGCGACGAGTTTCTGAGTAGCCACAAAATCATTTATTCCAACCGGGCATTTTTCACACCGGATGGCAGAGTGACCGATGACCTGCCGCTGCGTGGAGAAATCTTTGAACGGCTGAAATGCTGCGCCGTGAACAATATCCCCCGGAAGGTCAGCAACATTCTGGAAGTGATGAAGCTGGCCGCACAGGTAGATGATTTCCCTCTCCTACCAGACCGGATTCATCTTTCCAACGGCACGCTGATGCTGGATGGCAGCTTTATTCCCGGAAAGCCGGAGATTGTGCGGAGCCGACTACCGGTCGCTTATAAGCCGGATGCGCCGAAGCCTGCATTGTGGATTTCCTTCCTGGATGGGCTGCTGTACCCGGAGGACATTGTTACTTTGCAGGAGTTTATCGGCTACTGCTTGATCCCCTGCAACAAGGGGCAGCGCATGATGGTCATTAAGGGAAACGGCGGCGAGGGCAAGTCCCAGATCGGCGCTGTATTGGGAGCTATGTTCGGCAGCAACATGAAAGACGGCAGCATCGGGAAAATCTCCGAAAACCGCTTCGCCCGTGCAGATTTGGAGCATATACTCCTTTGCGTGGACGATGATATGCGGATGGAGGCCCTGCGTCAGACCAACTATGTAAAGTCCATCGTCACAGCACAGGGCAAGATGGATTTGGAGCGTAAGGGCAAACAGAGCTATCAGGGCTGGATGTTCGCCCGTCTGCTGGCGTTCAGCAACGGGGATTTGCAGGCGCTCTATGACCGAAGTGACGGCTTTTATCGTAGGCAGCTTGTGCTGACCACCAAAGAAAAGCCTGCTGGCCGGATAGATGACCCTGACCTGGCCGAAAAGATGAAAGTTGAGGTGGAGGGCATCTTCCTCTGGGCATTTGAGGGCTTGCAGCGGCTTGTACGCAACAATTTCAGATTCACGGAAAGCCAGCGCACAAAAGAAAACCGGGAAACCGTCAAGCGGGATAATAACAACGTGTATGACTTTTTGGAATCCGATGGCTATATACGTTTGAAAGCGGATATGTCCATCAGCTCCAAGGAATTGTATGCGATTTACCGGATGTGGTGCGACGAAAATAACCTGACGCCGCTGAAAAGTCGGAGCTTCAGCGATTCTGTGATCGCCTGCCAGAGCAAATACAATCTGGAACACTGCAATACGGTCACGAATTCCGCCGGACGGCGGGTTTGGGGCTTCATGGGGATCGAAGCAGTGGCAAGACCGCATATAAATGAGTTTTCCGATGCTTCACAATGTACGTACGTACCAGAAGACTGGCGGGATTGACGATGCCTTTTCTTGGTACGTATGTACGTAGCGATTTGCCCGAAAACACTCCGTATACGGAAATCTGCCATTGTCGGAGTACGGAAAAGGGCTGTTTTTGAAGCTGTATTTTGAGTGAAATGCAAAACGAAAAGAAGTTTTCTCTGGAGCAACATGATTGCACGGAATCACGCTTCTCTGAAACGTAATTTGCTTTTATGGAACCCGAGCAGATTTCACCGCTTCAAGCAAAGACACACGGTATCGAAAACTCGGAGATGCCGCCCTGTGGGCAGGACATCATAAAAGCAATTTTAATCGCAAAACAAGAAACAAGTTTATCACACGTTCCTGTGAAGCCGGGGCGCTGTTTGGCGCAGCCGGTTCTTTTTATGGGAAAAATCAGGAGGTTATTATATGCAGTCCAATATTAGAAATGAAATCAAGGCACAGATTGTCCGTGCCGGATTTACCATGCAGGAGGTCGTTGATCTGTTGGCTGACGAATATGGATGGAGCGACAGCGTGTCCAATCTGTCAGCGAAGTTGCAGCGGGAATCCCTGCGATACAAGGAAGCCGTCCAGCTCGCCGATGTACTTGGCTATGATCTGGTCTGGCAGAAGCGGAGGGATGTGTAATGGAAAAAGCACAGCATGCGATTCTACGGTTTGCCAAGTATAAGGGACCGGAGATCGGCAATATTGAAGCCCATAATGAGCGAACCAAAGAAAAATATGCCAGCAATCCCGATGTGGACACCGGCCGGAGTAAGTATAATTTTCACCTCATTCAGCCCTATCAGAAATACCGGGCGGAGGCAGAGCGGCAAATCGTAGCCGCCGGATGCCGTACCAGAAAGGACAGCGTCCGGGTCGTGGAGGCGTTGGTCACCGCCAGCCCGGAGTTCTTCAAGGGTAAGAAACGGGCGGAAATCAGAGCGTTTTTTGAAGAAGCCCTTACCTTCATTGGGAGTCATCAATCCAAAGATACAATCATATCTGCCGTGGTGCATATGGACGAAAAAACGCCCCATATGCACCTTTCTTTTGTCCCTCTGACCGAGGATCAGCGGCTCAGCGCCAAAGATATTGTCGGCAACAAGAAAAAGCTGACCTGGTGGCAGGATGAGTTCTGGAAACACATGGTCAAAAAATATCCGGATCTTGAGCGTGGCGAGAGTGCCAGCCAGACGGGACGTGACCACATCCCGCCCAGAGTGTTCAAGGAAATGACCCGACTGACCAAGCAGAAAGAGAAGCTGGAGGGGATTCTGGCCGGAATCAATCCCTTTAATGCCAAAAGCAGGGCTGAGGAAATCGGCAAGCTGCTGGATGGCTATATCCCTGCCGTAGAGAAAATGCAGACGCTGCTGACCAAGTACAACGTGGCGTTTACCCAAACTGCGGCTGAAAACAAGCGACTGAAAAAGAAAAACAGCCAGTTGGCGGAATCGCTCGATGCGGCGCAGGAGAAGAGCGTGCTGAAAAAGTTGCAGGACAGCCAGCTCCGCAGGGATTATGAGGCGGCGATCAGCATATTGGAGCGAATTCCGCCGGAAGTGCTGGATTGGTACACACAGGGCGATCACGCAAGAAAGGAGCGGCCTATTGAAGAAGTATTATGATAACGCAAAGGATAATGCGGCATTTGACCGCTGTATTGATGTGATGGCAAGGCTGATGCAGCGATATGGGCTGCAGGTGCTGAAGCAGCAGGAGAAGAAAGCCTGCGAGGAAGAATTACCGCAGCAACATTTTAAGAAAGCTGCGTAAGAAAATATGGATTTACACGTTGCGTATTTATTGGCGGTATGCTATAATAAGTACGCAACGTGTATTTTTTTGTTTATGGAGAAAAGAAAAATGGATTGCAGAAGCAAAATCAGAGAACTGCGGGAAAGTACCGGCATGAACCGCAAAGAGTTCTGTAAATATTTCCAGATTCCCTACCGTACTGTCACGGAATGGGAGTTGGACAACCGTCATGCCCCGGAGTATGTGCTTCGGCTTCTGGAATATTATATCCGCAACGAGGGCTTGATGAAAGAGCCGATATCGGAAGAATGCCCGGCTGATCCGACTGTGGAAAGGAGTGGCGGCCATGAAGAAGAAACGGACTAAGTGTTATCTGTATACGAGAGTGTCCACCTCTATGCAGGTGGATGGTTACAGCTTGGATGCCCAGCGGGACAAGCTGCGGAAGTATGCGGAATATGAGGACATGGCTGTTGTCGGGGAATACTCCGATGAAGGGTTTTCCGGAAAGAATATCCAGGGGCGGTTGGAGTTCCAGCGGATGCTAAACGACATTCAGGAAGGAAAAGACGGCGTTGATTATGTGCTGGTGTTCAAGCTGTCCCGCTTCGGCAGAAATGCCGCTGATGTGCTGAACTCTTTGCAGTTGATGCAGGATTTTGGTGTCAATCTGATTTGCGTGGAAGATGGCATTGACAGCTCCAAGGATTCCGGCAAGCTGATGATCTCTGTTCTCTCCGCCGTCGCTGAAATCGAACGTGAAAACATCCGGACACAGACCATGGCGGGGCGTGAGCAGAAAGCCCGTGAGGGCAAATGGAACGGCGGCTTTGCTCCCTATGGATACCGGCTGGAAAACGGACAGCTACTGATTGCTGAGGACGAAGCGGAAGTGATTCGTGTAATCTATGATCGTTATATTCATACCAACGACGGCGTTGCCGGTGTGGCAAAGTATCTGAACAGCCATGGTTATGTGAAGAAGCTCCGCCAGAACAATACCATCCCGGGCTTTTCCAGAGATTTTGTGAAGGATGTGCTGGATAATCCTGTTTATACCGGCAAGATCGCATACGGCAGGCGCAGAACAGAAAAGAAGCTGGGAACACGGAATGAGATGCATGTGGTGGAACAGTCGGAATTTCCTGTTTATGAGGGACAGCACGAAGCGATTATCTCTGAGGAAGATTGGAACCTTGCACAGGAGAAACGGCGGGCAAATTCCTACCGGCGGGAGAAGGTCAATGACCCGGATCATGCCCATATCCTGTCCGGCATTTTGAAATGCCCCTGCTGCGGTAAGAGCCTGTATGGGAATATCGCCAAAGCGCACAGCAAGGACAGAAAGACCCGGTATTACTACTACTGCAAGAACACGGTCACGCCGACAGGCCATGAGTGTACCTTCCGCATCAATATTGAGCAGACGGAAATGAATCAGATGGTGGCGAATATCATATCCGCCATGGTCAAAGACCCTCGTTTTTCTGAGGCCATCAAAGAGAAGATCGGCACCGCTGTTGATACGGCAGATATGGAAAAGCGGCTGGAGGCGTTGCAGACACAGCTCCGGCAGGCGTTGGGAACAAAATCCCGGCTGGAGCGGCAGATGGACACCCTGGATGTGACTGACCCGTATTATGACCGAAAAATTTTGGATTTACAGCGCCGTTACGATGAACAGTATGGTAAAATAGAGGATATCGAGATTCAGATTGAGGAAGTCCAGAGCCAGATCAGAAGCATCCGGCAGGAGAAGATTTCCGGGGATAACATCTATCAGCTTTTACTTGCCTTTGATGAAGTCTACAATTCCGCAACAGAAGCGGAGCAGAAAGAGTTCATGAAAGCATTTATTGAGCGGATTGAACTGTTCCCGGAAAAGCGGAAGGACGGCTGCTGGATCAAGAATATTGTCTTCAATTTTCCCGTTCCTGTGAACGGCGAGGAAGTGAAAGAACTGCCCTTGGAAAATGAAGCAATGCTCGAGACGGTTGTCTTGATGTCAAGGGTAGAGAAATAAAGTGTGAAAAACCACCTATTTCCGATGTTTTTGATAATATTGGATGTCATACGGATTTTGTTATAGAAATTGGAGATGCTAATTTTGGAAAAATATTTTGAAATCAACAAGTATGGACAGAATATTCGGTGTAAGCTGTATTATTGCAAAGGTGTAACTATCAAAAAGAGAGTTCTGACCCATACCCACATCACAAAGGAAATATGGGGAAGTTCTCTGGAGGGAGATATTGCTTCACTCAGGGTTCACGTGGCAACTGTAAGAAAAAAGATAGAAAAGAAAGACAGTTTAAATAAGTGTATTCAGACCCATGTTGGAATTGGGTATTGTATGGTAAAGCAGGAGTAAAGAACTGTTTGATGAGAGAATTATCGTTGATTACTAAGCATGTCAAAAGTACGAAATGTATAAGTATAAATGTTTCTATGAAAAGAGCTTTATAGGTTCCGGGTGCACAACCAGTTATAGAAGAACTAAATCGTATGGCTGTTCCGGCAGATGGAGAGTTTGAAAAAGAGTTTGAAAGACTGGCGGCAGAACTTGATATGGCAATTGCGATTACCATTTTAGAAAAACATGATCCCATGCCCGGAAATATGGTTGTTTTATTCGACCGCTATGGTACGAGACAATATACATATGTAAAGATCCGTGTTTGATGGTGTGGCATATTTGCCGGAATTACCTTCTTCAAGAGACACATGTATACTGGAAACAGACGGAAAAGAAGGAATTTATGTAGCTGAAAATGATGACATGATTGCATTCGGAAATTGCAATCGGAAATGTTGACTATAACTTCGCCTCCTGTCTATCCATATCCTTGTAAATATGGTATACTTCATATAACAACAGATATTTGCCATATGCCGGCACAAGAAAAGAGAAAAAGGAGAATTACTATGGAATGGAAAGATAATCTGACAGGACTGCAGCATCTGGGAATCCCCACAAAGGATATTGATAAAACCATCGCTTATTATCAGATGATGGGTTTTGAACTGGTATATGAGACAATGAACGGAAAGAACAGGGTAGCTTTTCTGAAATGGAAGGATCTGATCATTGAGACGTATGAATCAGATCAGGTTTCCGAGGTCACAGGCGTGGTAGATCATATCGCCATGAATGTGCTGGATATTGATGCCGCCTATGAGCATATTACAGGTCTTGGCGTGAAGATCTTGGAGGAAATCACTTTCCTGCCGTTCTGGGATAAAGGTATCAAATATTTCCTGACAGAAGGTCCCAACAGGGAAAGACTGGAGTATACACAGTATCTGTAAAACTGCCGTGAGGGGGCTATCCATATTTTTTATCATAGGCGGTCTGTTCAGCCACTTTCATGATTTCTTCGGATAATCCCGGTGTCTGGATCAGCCAGAGTTCTTCTTTGTCAAGATTCTGCTCTGATATATAGTCTGAAATCAGCCGGGGAACTATTTTTTTCATGTTTCCCCGCTGTTTTTTGGTGGCTTTCAGATAGCCATTCAGAATTTCAATACAGGGATGGATTTTTAACAGCGTTCCGCAGATGGCAGTGGCATTGCTGACTCTTCCGCCGGCTCTTAAGAATTCAAGAGTATCGGGTACGAAGCACATATGTACCTGGTCGGATAAAGACTGTGCAGCTGTCAGAGCCTCGTCAATGGTCCATTCTGGATGTTCACGAAGAAGCCTTGCCATGGTTACGACAACCACATACTGACCGGCTGACACCTGTCTGGTGTCAAGACTTTTGATATAATCACGGCCTTCAGCAGCAATTTGAGCACTCTGATAGGAACAGGTAGTAACTGCGGAATAGGCGAGATACAGAATTTGAGCATCCGGATAGGCAGTATGGATTCTGTCAAAGGCAACAGTAAAATCTTCCGGAACACAACCGCTGGTTTTAATGTTTAGACTTCTAAGCCTTTGGTAATAATAAACGGCAACGAATCATTATTCAAAACTATCCCAGGTCAGGTAGGGTCTCTGGAAGATCCCAACTAAAGCAAGCAATAGGCACAACAGCCCCAGACAAAAAACACCGACCATCATTAGCATGATAAAAGGCAGGAAGATTGCTTCCAGTAAATTGCCGCACCGGGTCCAACATTTGATGAGTGTTACCAGACCGGCGATTGCAAAACCACCGCCCACAATGATACCTGTTAAAATGGCTCCGATGCCAACTTCAAAATCAAGACTGAACAAATAAATATAAAGTATTGGGGCACCGATTCCACAGTATAGCAGTAATCCATCCCAGAAGGAAAAAATCTTGCTCCAATGAGGTTTCAAAGGCAGATAAAGTATCAGACCCAGAAGGGCAAACATCATACAGAGTTCACTAAATAATTTTGCAAGTTGATTCATATCCATTACGTAATTCCTCCCTATTAAGTTGATTCATAAATATTATGAGACAATTTTTCCAATATATCGGCAGTTTCCGTTGCTGTCAGTGTCAGAGGACTTCCAGGAAGATAGGTCATCCAACTATGAAATGCCCTGCTTAGATTTGGCTCTTTGATCCAGACGGAACAGAGACCGTCAGATAAAGGAAATTGTCTTGTGGTAAAAAAACCGATACCCTGTTCAGCAGAAGTACACATGGAAAGATAGTCAGGGAATACATTTTCTCTGAAAATATATCCGGTTACATTTCCGGAGCGAATTGCTTCTGCTAATTCACGCATCAGCCAGCGACGTTCTTCCGGGGTAAATGGAGTAACAATTTCAACCGGGTAATCATCCAAAGTCCCATCTATCATAAAACGTTTAATCCGGCTTCTGAAAAAATGGTGTAGAAGTGAGATACCATTTGGAGAGAAAAACGTTCCTTTGCTGCCTGTAATATTTGTTCATAACCGGTCAGCCCCTGCCGTATGTGGGATAAGATAAACTCGTCTGAATAAAAACGAGCGAAACAGGGTTGATCCATTGCCATATAGAATCCATCCGGTTCCGTGCACCGCTGATAGGATTCAAGAATTTCCAACGGATTACTGGTATATTGGATCAAGCTGTAGCATGAGGTGATCAATGACTGAAAATGCCGCCGGTAATAAGCGATTGAATCCGGACTGCGCAGCAGCATTGCACATGCGCCATCTTCTGACAGACATACCACACAACTGTGTGTTATGAGAAAGTATGGGAATGGATCAGTATAATGTGTGGAAATATTGTTGTCATAATAGTAGTACGGATGATAGTGTTGTCTGGATAACAGGCAAATTGGCAAAATCCGACAGAAGAACTCCAAAACAGTTTTCCGACCAGTTCATGGGAATGACGTGTCCCTTTCTTCTCAAACTGGTCATCATAATAGGAGCGTAACCTTTTTTCTTCCGATGGAGTTAGCCGCAGATGATAGATCAATTCATCAAGGGCATGATACGGAAGAGTCCTTGAGCCAGTCAATACTTTGGAAAGGTGTGTACGCTCCATGCCCGTTAAACGAGCAAGGGAAGAAACAGATATCTGCTTATCCTTCATAAGTTCTCGCAAGTATTCACTGAATAACAGCATATTCCGCCTCCATTTCTACAAGGGTATAAACACGTTTATTATAGCATGAGGAAATTAAATAATATGTGCACAACTTTGCGGAATATTTTGCACAAATCTTGTCACACATCAGAATCATATATTTTTCAAAATCTTAAATATTGTGAAAAGATTTTTTCGTAATAGGTAAGAAAGAGGTCTGTTAAGGAATATTTTTTAAAATGGATAGCATCTTCACTGGCATATGGAACAAGAGAATACCATCTGATTGAAGTGTAATAGAATCAGAACTAACTGCCCTGTTATTCGCAAGGCAGTTGGTTATAAAAGACAATCTTTTCAATTTCCGCATGATTGTTGTACCATACAAAAGCTGTTTGAGTGGTATCTTTCAGGATTTCCTCAACTTGTTGAAAAGACACTTCCTCGTAGCTTTGAGTTGTTATATTATTCTCATCGGACTCGGGTGATAGGACACTCCATTCAAAAAATGAGACATCGTTGGAGAGCGTTTCTTGTAGAAGGTATGCTTGATAATCAGATGAAGTGGTGTCGGTGCCGGAAGGAGCGGTTGTAAAAATATGACCGTCTTTTTCTGACACGGCAGTGCAGGAACTATAATTACCAATATACTGGTCAGCATCTACGTAAGGGCAGGGAACAGCGTTGGATATTTGAAGATCATCACTATCGAAAAACTCTTTGATGCCATCTGTAAATTCCAGTAAAAGTCTGCCATTTTCATATCTCAGTACTTTAATATGATCTTCTTTTCCCTTCGGATACAGGGTGATTTCCGATGTGGTTTCATCGTATGTATAACTGTCGTAAAGATCAGAATCTCCCACAGGGCTTCCACAAGAACAATAGTAGCAATAGCTGCCGTCAGCGCCAAAACTGATGGTTTCGTCACAGTTCGTAAAATAACACCAGTTCGCGTTTGTTAAAAAATCAGCTTCTTTTGATTGGCAGCCGGTAAATGACAGAAGAAATGAAAAAATAATTGCTGCGGTACAATTTTGAAATAGATGTTTCATGAAAATTCCTTCTTTCTATGGAGCATTTTATCACGATATAATCATACGTACAACAATCGAGCTTCAGATCAATTCAAAAATAAGTACAAAATACCTAAATTTATTCATAGTATAACGATAGGAATAATAGTAAAGTAAAAGCATAATTATTTCAGGAGGAAACTATTATGACAGGAAAAGAAATTGTATTAAAAGGTATGAGATTTGAAGAAACCCCACGTCTTCCGGTTGCAATTTTAGATGGATATGTTTGGATTTTGAGAAAAAATAACATCTCTTTCAGGGAGTTGCTTGAAATGGAAGATGGTGGAGCTGAGGTTGTAGAAAAAGCCTTTGATGATTTTCAGTCAGATATTGTATATCCCAATATTCATGCATTCAACTTTTTATTTGAAATCATGGGTGGAATTGTTTCATGTGACAGAAAAGGAGAGACTTTTGAAGTGACAAAAACTCCGTTGGAAGAAATCAATGATTTCCGGCAATATGATGTTGATAAATTGTGTGAACAGCTGGAACAGAAAAAAGAATATGCGGTTGGTCTTGGACTACTGGAAAAATTGAAAAAGTATTACGGTGAAGATAAGCTGGTCTGCGCGGTGAGCGTTGCACCTTTAACTCTTGCAGGAATGATGCTGGGAGTACAGAATTTCATGATGCAGCTGTATGATGATGAGGAAGGTACCGTTGCCTTGCTCGAGTTTGCCACGGAATTGGTTGTCAGATTATGTGAATCACAGATTGCCCGGGGAGCGGATGCGGTGTTCATAGCAGATCCGGTTGCATCAGGGGACTTGATCAGTCCGTCGATGTTTGAAGAATATGCGCTTCCGTATATAAAAGAAGTGACCGGAAGATTGAAAAAATATGATGTTCCGATTATTTTACATATCTGTGGGAATACACAGGCGCGGCTTGAACCGTTGAAAGAGGCGGGCATTTCCGCATTTTCTCTGGCAGCAGTAGATTTGAAAGAGGCGCTCGAAACGGCAAGAGGACATTATGCGATTTTTGGAAATATGGATCCGTTTTCTGTAATGCAGGCCATGACGTCGGACAAAGTATATCAGACCTGTAAAGAATTGGGTGATATTGCAGGTCTGGAAGGTGGCTATGTGATGATGCCGGGGTGTGATCTTCCTCCGGCAGCTCCGTTGGAAAATGTCCAGGCAATGGTCAAAGCAGCTCATGACACTGTACCATCAGTTTGATTTGAGACTTTTTTCACCAAATCATTAAGATTTCTTTACGTGACACTGAATTCACGCTATAATGGATGCAGGAAAATGTGGTGCACAAAAATCTTATATGATGAGGGAGAGAGTAATGAAAAAAGACAAAAGGACAAGAAATCTGACACTGGCAATTTTTATCGGGCTAATTTTGGGTATTATCTTCGGACTATTGATGCCGGGACGTTTTGAGTGGGCGAATCCGGTGATATCACTGGTATCGGGCCTGTACATGAATGCCCTTCGAATGATGATCTATCCGCTTGTATTCTGTTCACTGATTGTGGGTATCAAGGGAATCGGAAGCGTTTCAGCAACAGGGAAAGTCGGCGGACAGGCAGTGCTGTATTATGTTTGTACCACGCTGTTTGCAAGTTTACTGGGACTGTTTTTGCCGAAAGCGCTGGGACTGGGACAGGGAGTTACCATTGAAATGGCCGAAAGCAGCGTGGAGGCGACGGAGTTTACCAGTATTCTGGATACCATTACCAATCTGATTCCGTCCAATCCGGTTGCGGCTTTTGCAGAGGGTAATATGCTGCAGGTACTTGTATTTGCGATTATCATTGGAATTACCTGCCTGTCACTGGGAGAGAAAGCGGAGCCATTTGCAAAAGTTGTGGAAGCAGTCAATGATATTTCCATTAAAATTGTTTCTGTTGTTATGTATTTCACACCAGTCGGAGTATTTTGTTCCATTTCTTCTGTAGTATATGCAAATGGAACAGAGACGATTTTTGCATTGGCTAAGGTGCTGATCGCTCTGTACCTGACCATGTTCCTTTATATTGTGATCGCATATGGCGGAATGGTAAAAGTAATCGGTAAATGTGGAGTCGGACATTTTTTTGCAACCGTTATGCCGGCTGCCCTGAATGCTTTTGGTACTTGTTCCAGTTCAGCTACATTGCCGATCAGTAAAAGATGTGCCGATGAACTGGAAGTCCCCAATGAGATTTCCTCCATGGCACTGCCTCTTGGGGCTACAATCAATATGGATGCGGTATCCATCCTTATGTCTTTTATGATTGTATTTTTTGCAAATGCCTGTGGTGTTCCCGTGAGTTTCGGAATGCTGGCGATCGTATTGCTCAGCAATACACTTTTAAGTATCGGAACACCTGGAGTACCGGGCGGTGCAATCGCATCATTTGCTGCACTTGCTTCTATAGCAGGACTTCCGACCGGAATCATGGGAGTTTACATCAGCGTGAATACTCTTTGTGATATGGGTGCAACCTGTTGTAACGTTTTGGGAGATCTTGCATGTTCTGTGGCAATGAAGAGAACCGTCAAACTGGATAGGGCAGAAATTGCAGGCAGTAAAAAAAACTGATAAATATGTCATATTTTGGTGACAATGAAAATGGGGTCCGGGGATGGAAGATTTAAAAGATATATTGGATTCGTATGAATAACTCTTTACGATTTGGGGTTAAATTTTATTTCATATATGGAAAAATTGAAGTATGTCTGCTATTATAAAAACAAATCATAAAACGAAAAGAGGAAGATAAGTATGTTAGACAAAAAAGTAGTTGAACTATTGAATCAGCAGGTAAATAAAGAGTTTTATTCTGCCTATCTGTATCTGGATTTCTCAAATTATTATTATGATCAGGGCTTGGACGGCTTTGGTAACTGGTATAAGATTCAGGCACAGGAAGAACGTGATCATGCGATGCTCTTTGTACAGTATCTGCAGAATAACGGTGAGAAGGTTGTTCTTGAGGCTATCGCAAAACCGGGTGTGGAATTGTCAAGTGCAAAAGCGGTTCTGGCAGAAGGACTGAAACATGAGCAGTATGTAACCAGCCTGATTCATAACATTTATGATGCGGCATATTCGGTGAAAGATTTCCGTACCATGCAGTTCCTTGACTGGTTTGTAAAAGAGCAGGGCGAAGAGGAAACGAACGCAGAAGGTCTGGTAAAGAAGTTTGAATTGTTTGGAGACGATCCAAAGAGTCTTTATATGCTGGATAATGAACTGGGAGCCCGTGTATACTCTGCACCTTCTCTGGTACTGTAATATGAAGAACCCGGAGAAAATCCTATGCTCCTGCTATAAAGTGACAAAAGGCGATGTAGCAAAAGCTGTTAAAGATGGCGCCACCTGTTTTAAAGAAGTAAAAAAAGCCACAAAGGCAGGCAAAGCATGCGGAAAATGTAAGAAGAAAGTCAAGAAACTGATGAAAAAATTATTAGAGAAATAGTAATGAAAAGAGCGGTCATTTTGAAAAAAATGGCCGCTTTTTTGCGATATTTTTCCTTTATTTTACAAAAACATCCGGTTTGATTTGATATTGCTGTTGTCTAATATATATATGTATTTATTAATACGAAGGAGAAGTGAGTATGAGTAAACAGGATGTATATATGAATCGGGAATTATCATGGCTGAAGTTTAATGAGCGGGTATTAGAAGAAGCAGAGAGCGATAAAGTACCTTTGTGTGAGCGCCTTTCATTTGCTTCGATTTACCAGAGTAATCTGGACGAGTTTTTTATGGTAAGAGTTGGTTCTCTGATCGATCAGATGATTATCTCCAAAGACATTCGTGATAATAAGACAAACATGACATCTTCGGAGCAGATCAAAGAAATTCTGAAAAGAGTCTCTCATTTGAATTATAGAAAAGATGATGTGTATGAAACATTGATGAAACAGCTGGAGGAATACGGAATTAAGATAGTAAATTTTCGAAAAGTCAGCAAAAAAGAAAGTGAAGCTCTGGCTCGGTATTTTGAGGCTGAGATAGCACCACTGATTTCGCCCACGATTGTTGGAAAGCGTCAGCCGTTTCCGTTCCTGAGAAATAAAGAAATTTACGCAGTGGGAGTTTTGGAAAGGAAAAACGGAAAGGAAAAACTGGGAATCATTCCGTGTAGTAATGGGGTGTTCCCGAGGTTGATCCCGGTTCCGGGTAATCCGGGAACCTATATGCTCTGTGAGGATTTAATTTTACACTATATTCCGAAAGTATTTCCGGGTTATACCGTAAAAGAAAAATCTCTGATTCGTGTGACCCGAAATGCAGATATCGATGCAGATGCTCTTTATGATGAAGATCTTGACTATCGTGATTTTATGGTGGAACTAATTAAGAAAAGAAAAAGGCTGGCTCCGGTTCGTCTGGAAATGTCCCGGGAACTTGACGGAAATATTGTGGATACCTTGTGTGACTACCTGGATGTGGATGTTGAGTATGTATTTCAGACAAACACACCGTTGGATCTTTCTTTCTTATTTCAGATTCAGGATAAAGTGCGCAATATTCCGGAATTGTTCTATGAAAAAAGAATTCCTCAGAGTCCTGTACAGTTCCGAAAAGGAATATCAATTCTGAAACAGATTGAAGAAAAAGATAAACTGCTGTCTTATCCATTCGACAGTATCAAGCCATTTCTGGAGATGCTTCATGAAGCTGCCAATGACCCGGATGTGGTATCCATCAAAATGACGCTTTATCGTGTGGCAAGACAGAGTAAAGTGGTAGAAGCACTGATTGAGGCGGCTGAAAACGGAAAAGAAGTTTTGGTTCTGGTAGAACTGAAAGCCCGTTTCGATGAGGAAAACAATATCGAATGGTCCAGAAGGCTGGAAGATGCCGGATGTCAGGTAATATACGGACTGGATGGCTACAAGGTACACTCCAAACTTTGTCTGATCACCAGAAAAACAGCAAATAAACTGGGGTATATCACACAGGTAGGAACCGGAAATTACAATGAAAAAACAGCAAGATTATACACAGATCTGTCTTTTATGACTGCGAATATAGAAATCGGTCAGGAAGCTTCTGCGGTATTCGCAGCTCTGGCAATGGGAGAGACTGTGAAAGAAACAAACCATCTTCTGGTTGCGCCCAACTGTCTGCAAAATAAAATTCTGGAAATGATCGATGAGGAGATGGAACATGCAAAGAACGGAGAAGAGGCTTACATCGGAATAAAGATCAATTCTCTGACAGATAAAAAGATTATTGACCGCCTGATCCTTGCTTCCCAGGCCGGAGTAAAGATTGAGATGGTAGTCCGTGGTATCTGCTGCCTGATTCCGGGAGTGAAAGACATAACAGAAAATATCCGTATCATCAGCATCGTAGGACGTTATCTGGAGCATTCCCGAATCTATATTTTCGGATGTGGAGAAAGACAGAAACTCTACATTGCGTCAGCCGATTTTATGACCAGAAATACTCTTCGCCGTGTAGAGGTGGCAGCACCTATTTATGATCCGGAACTTCGCAGCCAGCTGAATGAAATGTTCATTACTATGTTGAGTGACAATCAACAGGCTAGAGAACTACAAAATGATGGAAATTATATAAGGCTGCAGGCCGAGGGGGCTCCTTTGAATTCTCAGGAATATTTTTTTTCCCAGGCATATGCACAGAAACAGGGGATGGAAGCGGAAACAAGTATCAAAGAGATTTAGGAGGAGATTAAGATGAAGCGTATGAAGAGGTCTCTGTTTTTATTCACCCTCTTTTCGCTTTTGGTCTCCTGTTCCTCGGGATTGAGACCATGGGAAGCGTTATGAAACCCCTGGCATCAAGCCCTGTTTTCCTGAACATGATTGGAAAAGTTTTTGATGTGCCGATTCTGGGTATTTGTGTAGGTACACTTATGACGCTGGTTGTACAGAGCAGTAGTGCGACCATCGCTGTTTTACAGAACTTTGCCGCACAGGCAGGACCAGACGGTATGACAAGCATCATGGGACTGGCAGGTGCGATCCCGATTTTGCTGGGTGATAATATTGGTACAACGATCACCGCGCTGCTGGCAAGTATCGGTCAGTCAAAAGACGCGAAAAGAACTGCTGCAGCGCACTGTATCTTTAACATTTCCGGTTCTCTGGTATTTATCTGGTTCGTAAAACCATATGCGGCACTGATTCAGCAGATTTCACCGAAAGGACCGGAAGTAGAAGTGATTTCCAGACAGATAGCAAATGCTCATACGGGATTTAATCTTTGTATGACGATCGTATGGACGCTATTGTTGGGAGTGATGGTAAAACTTGTAATGAAATTGATACCGTCCGGAAAGAGCAAGGCACTCAATCCGGCAGAGCCACTGTATTTGGATTATAACATTACCAATCAGCCTGCGGCAGCGTTACAGCTGGTGGCAAAGGAAGTCCTTCATTGCAGTAAGGTGGTAAAAGAAATGATTCAAAATGTCGGTGCCGCTGCAAAAAGTGAGGATAAAACGGTATTGAACGGTGTGCTGGAAAAAGCGGAGATCGTCAGTAATTTAAGTGAAAAAATTACAGATTATCTGGCAGAGCTGTTTTCCGGAGGTGTGCTGACAGAAGATCAGGCTACACAGACAGCGAGAATCATGTATGTACTCAGTGATATTGAACGTATCGCTGGTTTATGTAAAGATATTGCCGATTCGATTATGGATAAGATCAATAAAAAATATGCTTTCACTGCGGAAGCCATGAATGAGCTTGCACAGAGTCTTCAGGTGATTGAGAAGATGTACTCGGATACGTTACAGGTCATGGAAAATGGAGAGCAGGAAAAAGCAGAAGAAATACTCAAACAGAAAGAGAAGGTCATGGCGCTGGATATTGATATGAGAAAAGCCCATATGCACCGTGTTGCCACAGGAAAATGTTCCGGAAATCTCACAGCACCGTTTTCAAAGATACTGCTGGCAATTGACCGTATCGGAAATACTTGTGTTAATATTACAGAGACAATTTCGTCGCAGGTTAATTTCCATTATTTCATGATTGAAGAGGAAGAAAAACAGGCATAAAAAGAGAAAAATGTTGACCGGGATGAAAGTGATTTTCGTCACAGGTCAACATTTTTTTACAGTTATGCTTTTTTCCGTTTTTTGTATGCTACGGTTATCCCGACAAGTGATGCGGCAAATAGAATTCCATAGAAATTCACGGGATTTTCATCACTGGTTTTTGCTGCGCTGCTTGGATTTTGAGTGCTTGCCTGAGATACAGTCGGGGTGGTAGTAGCTGACAGACTCGGAATATTCGAGGCGGAGGAATTTGTTCCTTCGCCGTCAGGACCAGGAGTTTTCTCTGGATCTGTTTCCGGATCTTTTTCGACTGCTACAGTTATTTGCTCCAGTTCTACTACTCTGTCTAAAACAGCGGCTTTCCAGATGATTTCGTAATCTTCGTTACTGTTTATGTAAGACGAAATATCATAGGAGAACTGTTCCTCTCCGGCATTTTGAATGTTATAATCTCGTTCTACAGAAGAATATACAGTCTGTCCATCCTGAATTACAGATAAAATAACTGGAATGGAAAGAGGAGGATTCTCGTTTTTAGTATATAAAGAGGAAGGAACACTGTTAAAATATGATGTTATTCCATCCAGCGCTTTTACAGTACCGGTGACTATTGTTTTTCCGCCATCTGTTTCTACCTTTGCATATCCCTCTAATTGCTTTTCAAGGTTATCATCTGATTGATACATATTATTTCTTGTATAAGAAAAAGCAGATTTAAAATATGGAATATAGAATTCGCTGTTGTGATCACCATTTTCAATGAAGAAATAATGATCGACACCTTTTTCCGTAAGTTTTTTATCAAGCTCAATAGCCGGAACACCAAATCCGTATAAATCCTGATTTCCACACATAAAGTACAGAGTGTAATAATTCAAATATTCGGAAGATACCTGGTCCACTATGACATTCGGACTATTTTCACCGCCCATACTGAAAGCTCCGAAGAAACTGATCGCACCGGAGAATAAATCCGGATTGCGTAATGCTACACCATAAGCGCCCTGTCCGCCCATAGAAGCTCCTGCTGTAAGACGATATCGGGAATCCTTTATGGTACGATAGTTTGAATCGATCAAAGGTATCAGTTCCTCTGTCACCATTCGTTCCCAGTCACCTCTCCAAAAGCTGACTTCTGAACTGTTAGGTATCACTACGATCATGTCATCTGTAAGCCCCTCTGCCATAGCCTGATCCAGAAGCTGATCAACATTGTCTGTCATATAGGAAGTATGGTCACTGTTATATTGATGAAGAAGATAAACAGTAGGATAGTATCTGTCTGTATCGAAATATCCTTCCGGCAAATATACAAGATACTTTTCTTCCCTGGTTCCTGTTTCACCGGAAGCAGATGCGGCCAGTGAAGACTCATAGGAAACCTCGTAGAATCTTGAATGATTTCCATACATATATATGATATTATTGCGAGCAATATAGGTATCCTGGAATTTTATTTCCTTACTGGTATCGTCTGTATATGTGATTTTTCTCAATGCACTGTAAAGATAGAGAGGTTCATCTTTACTGCCGGTAGTTTCATAAACGCTGATTTCGGTGTCCTCGATATTTTTTATAGTCCCTGCCGGATAGGATTTGGATGCTTCCTCAATTTGAGCATTTTTTCCTGTACCGGAAGAGAAATAATCGTCAGCGATTGTTTTTCCATAAGTATCAAAATCACCGTCTGCCAGGGCAGAAGTTTGCAGTTTGACTGCATCAATAACAGCATCTTTGACGGTTTTCTCGGGAATTTTAGAGGGTAATCCCTGGAGCTTATTGTAAGCGGCCTGACTGTAGAGACCTACCGGTCCACTGTACCAGCCTCCACCGCCGTAAGGAGGATCATTATAGCAATGTACATAAATGGTGTTGGTGCCTCCATAATTGAGGATGGAAGAATCAATCGAAAACTTACTGAGTACTGCCCAGGTTGTCTCACCTGTGCTGCTGCCATCTTCATGGACACCGGTGCCGCCTACTCTGTGTCCGTTTACGAATACTTCACCGCGGTCATCCAGATAGCCGATAATAAGAGTAAGATTTTCCTTTGTAAAATCTTCCGGAAGGTCAAAAGTACGCGCATACCATCCCCATCCGGTATTCATGTACCAGACTTTAGTAATGTTGCCAAAACCGGCTTCCCAATTTCCCAGTGCAGGCTGAACCACAGACCAGGTCTCAAATTCTGCCTGAGTAAGTGCATCTGCTGTATAAGGATCTGTTCTGCCCACATAGTTAAAATACCAGTCTCCCATCAAGTCAATCTGCTGCTCATCATCAGCGGTACCGGTATCCTGAATACGGATCAATTTGGCGGTTCCAAGTTCCTTTTTTACACCAAGAAGAGTGGCTGACAGTTTTACGGTAGAGGAGGAACCATTAACCACATTCAGGATATCAGCTTTTCCTGTATAGGTTCCCGGTCCGGAAACTTCTTCTTTCAGGGTGATTTCATGGAGTGTTTCTTTTGAATTGGGATCGATTACACTGATAGTGATGTCCATATCCGTTTTAGTTCCGTCAAAATAAGAAGTAAAGTTATCGTTTACTTTGACAGAATACTGTATAGTGGCTGTGTCATCTTTTGAGGTGAGAGCCACTTTTTCCAGTGAAATCGTTCCGGATATAAGACCTGAGGTGAAGCGATCCGTAAAGCGGTTTACAACACGTCTCAGAGACTCGTTCAGGAATTCTCCCGAGAAACTGCCTGAACGTATGGTAAATTCATGATAATCAAATGAAATAGATTTATTCCAGCTTATGAAAAGCGAACCCAGGTCATTGGTAGAATGCAACATATTGGTCCAGCTGTCATTGGAAGGTGCATCCATATAGGTATAGAAATTCTCATAGAATTTTGTATTTCCTTCGTCATATATGGAACGAAGATAATTGTAAACATCACCGTAAGTAGTATACCAGGGATTGGAACTGCTTACAAAATCTCCACGGATACTGGCTATCGATTTGAACAGCTTAGGTTCTGTGAGATATTTTGATGCTATAATACTTTTTCCTGTGACATAAGTAGTGGCTTTCTCTGTGGAAAATGTGGCTGCTGAAACAGATGCATCAGAGTCGGCAACTGTTTCGTCAGAATCAGCTCCGTCAGAATCAGAAGATTTTACATCAGAAGCAGGTTCATCGGGATCAGAGGTTGTTTCATCAGAAGCAGGTTCATCGGGATCAGAGGTTGTTTTATCAGAAGCAGGTTCATCAGGATCAGAGGTTGCTTCATCAGAAGTGATCTCGTCAGAATCAGAGGTTGTTTCATCGGAAACGGTTTCTTCAGGATTAGATACAGTTTCGGCGGAAACAGGATCAACGGTTGCTTCAGTTTCAATTGAGAAAGTATCCGTTGCGGACTCTTCTAAAGCAATGGTCTCCGATTCAGAAGGTGTATCTGTAAACCCAACAATATAAGCAAGGTATCCACCGGTTCCGACTCCCATGACCGCTCTGTGGGCAGCATCGGGAATTGTTGCATATTTTGCGTCCACATCTGTAACAATGGCTTCCATTACAGAACGGACATCCATAGCATTGGTAAAGGTGGGGCAGACTATAATCATATCCATCCCGCTGTCACCTTTCATAGTTTCCAGCATGGTTTCTGTCAGCTGCGAGGAGTCTGCAGAATATCCATCTTGTGGCATAATGTACACAACGGGATATTTCAGACCGTTTTCACCGTATCCATCAGGAAGTATGACCTGATAGCTGCAGGTAGTTCCGTTCCATTCGACACTTTGACTGGTTTTTGACTGTGTTTCAGCTTTAAGTTCCAGTGGGTAGAGAATACTGCTGAAAATCAGAGAAAAACTCAACATAATTGATGCGATTTTTCTTTTCATATACTTTCCTCCTGTACAAATTGTCTCAAACAGAAAAGAATAAAAGAATCTAATCCGTTATTTTGACTAAAATATATTTATAAGTTACAGGATTTTAGTAATACATAGTATTCGTTTTCGCTTATTCTGTATTCATTTCTGATTATTTATCTGGAAATCATTCATAATAAATTTTTTTGATATCATAATTTGCCTTGGTATTTTTTACGTAGTCCCGTTGCGTTTCCCGCCATTGGGAGGGAAGCATTCCGATTCTGTTCTTAAAATTCCTTTCGAAAGATGTAACGGATTGATAACCACATTTTTCACCTATGAGTCGTATACTTTCTTTTGTGTTTTGAAGCATTCGGCAGGCCTCACGTATGCGTATACAATTTAAATATTCAAGAGGTGTCAAACCTTTCATTTCGAGAAAAATCTTTCGAAAATGGCTTTCACTGAAATGGCAAAGGGAGGCAAGTTCTTTCACAAGTACTTTTTCCATATAA
>SFQZ01000133.1 GCA_004562915.1 bacterium | reverse complement strand
CCATCCAGAGGCTGTAGAGGCATAAATCGCTATTTTGTTAGCTGAAGTATTGAATTTTCAAGGTGCAAAGCCCTTTTTAGGTATGGGAAGTCTTAGTTAGTTATAGTATGAGTAATTGAGGAGAGTAATATAATGAAATGTTCAAATTGCGGAGAGCCGATAGAAGAAGGGCGACTTTTCTGCTTAAATTGCGGTCAGGAAGTTCAATGGGTTCCGGATTATGATTCCTTTGGGAATTATATGGAAATGGAACGGATGAAAAAAGAACAGGATCGTTTGAAGAAAGAACAGGCGGAAGCGATAGCAGCACGCAGAAGAGCTGCCATAGCAGCGGAAAATCGAAGGAAAAAGAAAAAAAGAAAACTGATCATAACTGTGTCTGTTTTTGTCTGTATTGCTGTTGCAATTGGTGCAGCAGTACTTATGAAGATGCATCAGGAACAAAAGAATTACAATGATTTTGATTATCAGATGCAGATGGCGGAAACTGCATTCTCCAATCACAAATATGAAGAGGGGTATGAATTTGTTGAGAGAGCAGTGGCATTGAACAGTGAGGATACGGATGCGCAGCTGTTAAAAGCACAGATTCTTGTAAAACTGGAAAAAGAAGAAGAAGCCATCGATACACTGAAAAAAGTTCTGAAAAAGGATCCGGATAACTCTGCAATATATGGACAGCTGATCAAAGTTTATTACAACCAGGAGATGACAGATGAAATCAAGGAGCTCCTGGATCAGTGTGAAAACGATGAAATCAAAGCCAAATATTCTGCTTATATCAGCACACCGCCTGTATTTAGTATTCCCGGTGGTGAATATACAGAGCAAAAAACACTGCAGCTATATTCCAGAGAAGACGGTAGTTCTATTTATTATACGACAGACGGTTCAGACCCCACAAAAGACAGCACATTGTATACCGACAGCATCACCATCGACAGCGGCACTACGGTTGTGAAAGCGATTGTTGTCAATAGTAAAGGAATTGCCAGTGATGTTGTTACAAATCAATACACCGTAACCTTTTTGGCTCCGGATCCGCCGAAAATTTCCCCGTCATCCGGCAAATTTACTACAGATATGGACACCAAAATCTATATCATTGTTCCTGACGGATGTAAAGCGTTTTACGCATTTGATAAAAAGCCAACGATTGCAGATGAACAGTATGTTGAAAGTGAACCTGTAGAGATGCAGAAAGGCACTCATACTTTCTATGCAATCCTCGTGGATGAACACGGAAAAGTAAGTTCCCCGGGCAGCGCTACTTATATTCTCGAAGATCCGGAATAAGGCGTATGCTGTATTTCAAGGAAGCTTGATTTGTTCTTTCGTTAATTTTTTATCCGCATATTGATTTTTACAATATTTTATGGCAAAATAAATCGGAGGATTGTAACACGTTACCAAACCAAAATCTGCGTGTTAAAATATAATAACTAGGAGGATGTTATGTACAAAATTATCAAAGCGGAAAAACTTAATGAGATTGTATATCTCATGGTTGTAGAAGCACCAATGGTAGCAAAACATTGTGAACCTGGACAGTTTGTTATAGTAAAACTGGATGATGTAGGAGAGCGTATTCCGTTGACAATCTGTGATTATGACAGAGTAGCAGGAACCATCACAATTGTATTCCAGCCAATCGGAGCATCTACAGAAAAATTTGCAAAATTGCAGGCAGGAGATGCATTTGAAGATTTTGTAGGGCCTCTGGGATGTCCGTCCGAATTTGTGAAGGAAGATCTGGAAGCACTGAAAAACGAAAAAATCTTATTTGTAGCCGGTGGTGTTGGTACTGCACCGGTTTATCCACAGGTAAAATGGCTGCATGAACACGGAATTGACGCTGATGTAATCGTTGGTGCCAAGACAAAAGATCTGATTATCCTTGAAAAAGAGATGGAAGCTGTAGCAGGTAATTTATATGTTACTACTGATGACGGTTCCTATGGACGCAGTGGTATGGTTACAAAAGTAATCGATGATCTTATTGCTGATGGTAAAACATATACCAGATGTGTAGCAATCGGACCTATGATCATGATGAAATTCTGTTGTCTGACAACAAAGAAATATGATATCCCGACAATCGTATCCATGAACCCGATTATGGTTGATGGAACCGGTATGTGCGGTGCCTGCCGTGTTATCGTTGGCGATGAAGTAAAATTCGCATGTGTAGACGGACCTGAATTTGATGGACATCTGATTGACTGGAATCTTGCTATGCAGAGACAGCAGATGTACAAAACAGAAGAAGGCAGAGCATTATTGAAACTGCGTGAGGGAGAAACTCATCACGGTGGATGCGGACAGTGCGGAGGTGACGAATAATGGGTGACGTATTAAAGAAAGTTCCTGTAAGAGAACAGGCACCAAAGGTAAGAGCAACAAACTTTGATGAAGTTTGTCTTGGATATAATAAAGAAGAAGCGGTTGAAGAGGCAAATCGCTGTCTTACATGTAAAAATGCAAAATGTGTTCAGGGATGTCCTGTAAATATCAATATTCCTGGCTTTATCAAAGAAGTAAAAGAAGGAAATTTTGCAGAAGCTTATAAAGTGATCGGACAGTCCAGTTCACTGCCGGCAGTCTGTGGACGTGTATGTCCTCAGGAAACGCAGTGTGAAGGAAAATGTATCCGTGGAATCAAAGGAGAAGCTGTTTCCATCGGTAAACTGGAACGTTTTGTAGCTGACTGGGCAAAAGAGAATGGAATCAAACCGGAAGCTCCGGCTGAGAAGAACGGACATAAAGTTGCTGTTATCGGTTCCGGTCCGTCCGGACTTACCTGTGCAGGTGATCTGGCTAAACTGGGTTATGATGTAACCATTTTTGAAGCTCTGCATCAGGCAGGCGGTGTTCTTGTTTATGGTATTCCGGAATTCCGTCTTCCCAAAGATAAAGTTGTAAAAGCAGAAGTAGAAAACGTAAAATCTCTGGGTGTAAAAATTGAGACCAACGTTATTATCGGAAAATCTACAACCATCGATGAATTGCTGGAAAATGAAGGATTTGAAGCTGTATTTATCGGTTCCGGTGCAGGTCTTCCAATGTTTATGGGTATACCTGGAGAAGTATCTAACGGTGTATTCTCTGCTAACGAATATCTGACACGAAGCAATCTTATGAAAGCTTTCCGTGAAGATCATGACACTCCAATCGTTACAGGAAAGAAAGTTGTTGTTGTCGGCGGCGGTAATGTTGCTATGGATGCTGCAAGAACTGCTCTTCGTCTTGGCGCTGAAGTACATATTGTATACAGAAGAAGTGAAGAAGAACTTCCTGCAAGAAAAGAAGAAGTACATCACGCAAAAGAAGAAGGAATCATCTTCGATCTGCTTACCAATCCTGTTGAAATCGTTGCTGATGAAAAGGGTTGGGTAAAAGCAGTAAAATGTGTTCGTATGGAACTGGGCGAGCCGGATGCTTCCGGAAGAAGACGTCCTGTAGTAGTTGAAGGTTCTGAGTTTGAGATGGAAGCAGACACTGTTATCATGTCTCTGGGAACTTCACCGAATCCATTGATTTCATCTACTACCATCGGTCTTGATATCAACAAGAGAAAATGTATCATTGCTGATGAGGAAACCGGAGCAACCTCCAAAGAAGGTGTATATGCCGGTGGAGATGCCGTAACAGGTGCTGCAACTGTTATCCTGGCTATGGGTGCCGGAAAAGCTGCAGCAAAAGGAATCGACGAATTCATCAAGAATAAAACAAAATAATTAATTTCTAAAGTTATGCGGCTCTGTAGTGATATATTCACTATAGAGCCGTTTTTTGTACCATAGGAAAATCCATTGACTTTCCTATTGATACAAAAAACCTCCGAATGATACACATGAATAGGTATCTTATTGGAGCACTTTGTGATATAATTTTTTACGATCAGATTGGAATTTTAAAATCAGATAATAGATGTATTGGAGGGCAGTGGTGTGATTGCTGATATAAGGAAAATGCTATCAGAAAATGCTGATTTAAAATATAAAAGTTTTCATCAGTTTCTTGTGCCTGGACTTGAATCCATGATCGGTGTGAGAATTCCCAAACTTCGTGAAATTGCCAGATGGGCAGCAAAACAAAACTGGCAGCCGATATGGGAAGAATTGTCAGAAGAATGCTATGAAGAACTGATGATCAGAGGTATGTTGATTGGTTATAGTGAACTCTCTCAAAAGGAACAGACCGAATATCTTAAACATTTTGTTCCGCTGATTAATAACTGGGCCATCTGCGATTGTTGCTGCAGCACCTGGAAATTTATGAAAAAAGATCAGGATTATTGGCTTTCTTTTTTAAAACCTTATTTTTCCAGTATTTATGAATTTCAGGTACGTTTTGCAGTTGTTGCTTTATTGGATTACTTTGTTGAGGAAAAATATTTACAGGAAATATTTTCCATCTTTGACAACATTCAACAAAATGATTACTATGTACAGATGGCGGTAGCATGGGCTGTTTCTGTTTGTTTTGTAAAATATCCGCATGAAACGGAATCCTATCTTCGTTCCAATCATCTGGATGATTTTACGCAGAATAAAGCAATCCAGAAAATAAGAGAATCCAATCGGGTATCCAGAGAAGTAAAAGAGGCAGTGCTGATCTGGAAAAGATCATAATTCATAAATGAAAAAGGAGGAAATAATTATGTGGGATCGCGTAGTATTAAAAGAACGAGGGAAAGAGGCTATTAGACGGAACTATTGGAAATGTGTTCTTGTATCATTGATATTAATGCTGTTTGTTCAGGGTAGTGCCGGAAGCTCAGCAAGAGGTACCTCGCATTCTTCGGATCAAAACAATACAGAAGATTATTCTTATACCGTATCTGCCGGAACCAACGCTTTCAATTTTAATTTTGATCTTGGGGATGGTGCTTCCATTCTTTTCAGAAACCCTGTGATCGGTTTTTTCACCGGTATGTTTTTACTGATTGTTGTAATTCTTACCATAATACTTAGGATATTTGTTTTTGCACCTATGGAAATCGGCGGCTGTCGTTTCTTTATAGAAAATGCATATGCCCCCTCTGAACCTGGCAGATTACTTTTTTCTTTTCATAGCGGCCATTATTCAAAAATGGTTCTTACTATGTTCTGCAGAGATCTCTTTGTCAGTCTGTGGAGTTTGCTTTTTGTTATTCCGGGAATCATCAAAAGTTATGAATATCGCATGGTGCCTTATCTTATGGCAGATGCCCCGGATCTGACCAGGCAGGAAGCTTTTCGTATCAGCAAAGATTTAATGTACGGCCAGAAGATGAATGCTTTCGTACTTGACCTTTCTTTTATCGGTTGGCAGATATTATCAGTCTGCACATGTGGACTTCTTGGAGTATTTTATGTAAATTCATATATCAATGCTACAAACGCTGAACTTTTTCTGGAATTGAAGCGACAGTATTTTTCAGCACAAAATTAAATAAAATAGTATGTTGTAAAGGAGAATCCGTATGTCATTGAAAATCCAATCTGTGACAGATTATGTATGTCCTTATTGCATGGTCGCAAAGGTGCAACTTATGCAGGCTATTCAAGGAAAAGATGTGGAAGTGGAGTGGATTCCTTATGAACTGACACAGGAACCGGACGAGCGAATCGACACTTACCATGATGAAGTCCGAAAAGAAAAATGGGCAAAGACTCTGGTACCCATGGCAAAAGCTCTTGGAATTGATATGAAACTGCCTCCAAAAGTAATTCCACGGCCATACACCAGACTGGCTTTTGAGGGCTATCATTTTGCCAAAGAACATGGT
>SFQZ01000132.1 GCA_004562915.1 bacterium | reverse complement strand
TCTTAAGAACATGGTGGAAGCTTGCAGATTCAACTGCCTCTTCAGCCTCCTGAGCAAAAACTGGAGCAACCATAGCGATTGAAGCCAGTGTCAAGAAAAACTTTTTCATTGAGTTTGTGTTTTTAATTGTTAAATAAAATAGGGTTTGTTACTAAAGTTATTAAATGATTTCTGTCTGCAAAGTAAGTGTTTTTTTCAATATGATGGTCAAAAATCTCAATCTTTTCTCAAATATCATGCAAAAAATTATGCTTTTTGTTGATTTTTTCCTTTTCTTTATTGAAAATTAAACAGCTTTTTGGCATTTGCCGTTGTCATCTGCGCTACTTCCTCTTCGGTCGTGCCCAGTGCCTCGGCTATGAAATGTGCCACGCATGCGGTGTATGCTGGCTCATTGCGCTTGCCCCTGTGTGGTACTGGCGCGAGGTATGGAGCATCTGTCTCGAGCACTATATGATTGAGCCCGAAGTGCTTCACAATCTCAATCCGATCACTCTTCTTATATGTCACCGTGCCGCCTATTCCGAGCCAGAAGTCGCCCATTGTCATTGCTTCTTCTGCCTGCTCGATGGTGCCGCTATAGCAGTGCAATATGCCTCTGATGCGCTTGCCTTGCCGGTTTGCCTCATTATATATATTATGTAGCAGGTCGATGAATTCTGTCATTGCCTCTCTGATATGCAGCAGCACGGGCAAGTCGTATTCGAGCGCAAGGAGCATCTGCCTTGCCAGCACTTTCTTCTGGTCATCGAGTCTCGATTTGTCCCAGTACAGGTCCAGCCCTATCTCGCCTACAGCCGTGAGGCTCGCATGGTCGCGTCTCAGCAATCTCTCCATCTCATCGAGCTGACTGTCGATATCGTCGGCCATGTTCTCTGGATGGATGCCGAGTGTAGGCAGCAGCACTTGTTCGTGTCTGCCGCATAGCTCCCTTGTCATGGCATATTCCGCACAGTCGCAGCAAGCCATCACCATCCTTGTCACTCCAGCCTTCACTGCACGCCCTATCACTTCCTCTGTGTCGGCAGCAAAGTGCTCGTCAATGAGGTGACAGTGTGTGTCAGTAATTGTACTATGCGTATCTGTTGTAAAATCCACTTTTTTTATGAGTGAACATGTTCCTGTCGCTTTGTTCTTTAGCATAAAACAGAAGCTGCTCCTGCCGTTTACAGAAAAATCAAGTGTTTGCTCATGCCCGTTCTGATTACAATATACAACTGTATCATATCCAGAACCTTCCTTTACTATAATCGGATCCATATTCGATGTACCTTTTTTTACCCAGATTTTACTCTTATTTTCATTTACACAGATCTCAGAAGTCGATAAAGAATACTCATCATCTGAGACTTCTTTCCTGTTGATTATCAGTTTTCCTACCGGTATTCCCTGCAAAACAAACTGATAATTATTCAAAACTTTCGGTTTTGGATCAGACGGATCAGAAGCATAGATATCGTATTCTCCTGCACCGGATTCTTTATTTGCCAGAACAGAAAATATTGGCATATACGATTCTTTAATACTATTTAGCAGCACGACAATATTGTCTGTCATAACAAAACCCGAAAACACTGTATCCGCATTCTCTTTTATTAACGCATTGATATCCGGATTCTCACTATAATAATCTTTTTCAATCTTTACACCTTTCAGATCCACTTGGATTGTTGCCGGGATCATATTACATTTAAACTGTTCAACATTCGATACGTCTAAAGTATAATTATCTTTCTCCTTTCCAACCAATTCCATTGCTATACCACCATTCGTTGCATCCACATTCAGAGGCACTCCACCTTCTGTCACATTACTTTCCTTCAATACATACGTTTTTTCAGTTCCTGTCATTACATACACTTCATCACTATTAACCCTTCCTGATAAGGTAACATTATTCAGAGTGATATTTTTAGTTCCGTCGAATACTCTGTCATCCGGGAATGAAATACTGTCGATTGTTAATTCCTTTGGAAGTACTTTGACAACACCTGTACCATTCACAGTATTACGAAGAATCATCTCCTCCTTCCATGAATCATCATAACTTACCGTGATAACAGTATTTCCGGCTGACAATGTACCAAATGAAACAATACCTTCCACTTTATATAATTCACCTTCGGAAATTACAGAATCTATATTTACCGAAATATAGGAAAGAATATTTTCAGAATCGGAAGCATTCCACCCATCGGGGTTTTTAATCTGAGCTATTTTATCTGTAGCATTTGTATCTGTATCAGCTGCAATCCATGCATGAAAATTCAAAGACTGTATCCTGGATGCTTCCTCATAGGAGATTTCTGTTACACCGGCAAGTACTATTGTTTCCGTTGTGTGATTCATAGTCCATGCAAAATCTTCGCCATTCACATCCCATGCAGAAAGCAATACTATGATTGATACAGTCACAACAACCAGGCTAAATGCAAGTAACCACTCTGATATTGTTCTCTTTCCTTTCATGACTTTCCTCCTCTTGTTCCATTTCATCTATTCATCTCCTATTACTTCATCCGTATGAATTTCCACAATACTTCTTTCGATCACAAACACATCATCTTCTACCCACCTCTGCATATTGGTCTGATTTGTCAAGGAAATATTGTTTTCTGCTATCATTTCACCAATCTCTTTTCTTGCATCCCGCCCTGTTATTTCTCCAATCACTCTGGGAATCTTAAGGATAAAAAACAAAATAATGGTAATTATCAGTACAACAAATGATGCTATCGCACAGTACACGAAAATATTGTGATAAATTCTTATCTGTTGTTCAAAATTCTGGGCACCCATCAACTATCTCCTTCCCTATTTTTTGACAAAGGATTAGCAGCAAAAGCAGATGTGATATTTCTTTTCGCCATCTGTATGTTTTCTCCAATAGTAATTATCAGGTCTTCTGCCTGCCTGCTTTTTCCTGTATTCAATGTTAATAGCCTCCCCTGAATATCATCCAGTACTTGAACCAGAACAGTCTGCTCCAGACCTGCATCTCTGAATTCCGTTGTTCTGCTGAAAATCTGATAAACAATCTCATTATAGAGACGCAGTTCTGTGATCACATTGTCACGGTCTGCCACATTTTCATCCATCATTGATATCAGATCATTCCAATAATCTTTATAGGAAACCTCTTCATCTCCTGCCTGATTGGCGACACCGATCTTACCACTGTACTCACAAATTTTTCCAAGAACCTCAGCCCTTATTTTCCAAGCATCTTTCATAGAATTATCCTCTCCCAGATCAACAGCATCCATATCTGCATCAATAACATTTCGAAACCACCCTTTTGCAGAAGCCTTGTCTCCGCCGCTTCCCATGGAATAATAATAAGCCAGACCCAGTCGATAAGAAAATTTGATATATCCACTTTTATTTGCTTTAAAATATGTATTATTATCTTTTTCCCTTCCGTTATCTTTAGAATCCAGAACTGTGTTGATCATTACATCTTCCTCTGTAGAAAATTCATTGTCCTGAAGCATGGTATCCAGCAATCCCAGATACCCTTTTTCGGATACAGGATTCAGCGCAATCGCTTTTCGGTACTGTTCCAGTGATTCCGTGCCGGATGAAGTTTCTGCCTTACTGAGATAGTAATCAAACCCATTTTTTTCTGTATTTGAATCCATAACTTTTCCGAACAATGAAACTCCTCCTAAAATTACTGCCATAGCTGCACATCCACCAAAGGCAATCATTTTATTTCTCAGCATCTTACGATAAGGCATTCCCAGTCCTTCCGGATGCTCAAGATCATATTTCAATTCTGCACAGGACTGATATCGATCTTTCATCTCATATTTCGTACACTTTTCAATAATCATTTCCAGACCAAGAAGCGTATTTCTCCATTCACGAGATGACTTTTCCAGAAGTGCCGGTCTGCACTGAGTAATCCTCGGAAAATTAAATGGTGTTGCCGCCGGATTTCTTCCCGTAATCAGATGATGGAGAGTTGCTCCCAGACAATAGATATCCGTCTGTGGTCCGGATTGTCCCTTGCCTCCATACTGTTCCGGAGCAGCGTATCCTGGAGTTCCGAGACAGGTGGTATCTTCTGAATTGCCAGTTTTGAATACTCTGGCAGTACCAAAGTCAATCAAAGCGATCTCTCCATTCGGTCTCAACATGATATTGGCTGGTTTCATATCACGGTAAATAATAGGATTTGATCTCGTATGAAGATAGTAAAGCACATCACACAACTGTTTTCCCCAGGAGATCGTATCCTCAATAGGAATTGGTTTTCCTTCCTGCTCCATACTTTCTTTTAAAATCGTATGCAAAGATTTACCCTGAATATAATCCATAACGATCAGAAAGTTATCTCCATCATCAATAATATCCACAATACTTGGCAGATATTTGTGGCTAAGACTTTTCAAAATATCGATTTCAGCGATAAGTCCCTTTTTGACTGTAGTAAAATCCTGTACACCTTCTTTTCGTATTTCTTTGATCGCCCAGGTCTTATTAGCTCTTTCATTTATAGCCAGATAAACCACACTCATACCACCCTGACCGATGATATTTAATACTTTATACTTCCCATCTACTACAGATCCTATCTGAAGCATCCTCTATCCCTCCTGACAAGTTCTAATCAGCGCCACAGAAATATTATCCGCTTCCCTGCGCTGCTTGTTCAATTCAGTAAGAAAGACTACATTGTCACGCATAACCTTTTCGTTCACAAGAACGGATGGATTCAGATATTTATAAATCTCTTTTGAAGTGATAATATGACGAAATCCATCACTGCAGAGAATAAATACGTTATCCGGATAAACCTGTCCTTCATAAAAATCAGGAATCACAACTTCAGAAGCTCCCACACACTGCAAAAGGACATTACGCAATGGATGATACTTTGCTTCTTCCTCTGTAATATGCCCCGCATCCAACTCACGCTGTACAAAAGTCTGATCTTTGGTAAGCTGATAAAGCTGATCTGATATCAGGTATGCCCGGGAATCCCCTACATTCATAAGATAGTATCGCTCCTTCATAAACAGAATTGCCACAATGGTAGTCCCCATACGCATACCACGCCTTGAAGCATATGAGGCCAGTTTCTGATTCTGTTCCAACACCATAGTATTCCACTGAAGCTTCAGATCTTCCGGCTGAAAACCACGTTTTAACATAACCGGAAACATAGTTTCAAACCAGTTTTCCATAGCTCTGATTATTGTTGCTCCTGCAAGTTCACCATTTGCCAATCCTCCCATTCCGTCACATACGACTCCCAGACAAACCTTGCCATTACTTGTCTGTGCAACTTTAATCAGTAATGCATCCTGATTGATACCCTTTTTGATACCTGCGTCACTATTCGCTGTGATCATATAATTCATACATCCATTCACCTTTTCCTTCTCTTAATCGGCTTAGTTCATCGATTAATTCTTCTATATACCGTATGGTTTCTTCCAAACTGTTAACCTGCGTAGTTTTCATAAAATCTCGAAAAAACTCATACAATATTTTTGAAAAACTCTTTTCATTCAATACAAATCTGTTTGCCATGGGTATTTACCTCCTGATTTTAACTTCCGGCATTTTCCTGCCGTGTTACTTTTAAGGTAAACGTTTTACCTAAAGCTAACCTAAAATAAACCCTGTTCGCCAAAGAAAAGCACCCGCTGTAAAAATACAACAGGTGAAGACTCATGCAGGAATTGTTATCCTCTATGTTGCTACACTGAGGTTTATACCCATTCTCGGCTACAAATTTTAGTTTGTCGGGATAAAAGCCGTCCCCTTTGGGGAAGGTGGCGGCGAAGCCGTCGGAAGGGGTTCTGACCT
>SFQZ01000131.1 GCA_004562915.1 bacterium | reverse complement strand
TGGCAGTCCTGTGGTACATGCGGCGCAAATGTGTGATGACGGTGCTTCTGTGGAGGAAATTCTTCAGTATCTGACGGAGATTCTTCCCCGGCGGCAGATATACTTTGGAATATATGATCTGAAATATGCTGCAAAGTCAGGCCGAATTCCCACAGCGGCAGCATTTCTGGGTTCAGCGCTAAACCTGAAACCGGTTATGAAAATCTTTGATAACTCTATTACGACTGCGGCAAAATGCCGGGGTGAGCGCAAGCTGGTGGAAAAAGTAGCGGAGATGAGTATAGCCGATATGGAGCCAGGAACACCCTATGAGTTGGTCTATGGAAATGATACCTCCTGTCTGGAGGAACTACGCCATCTTATGGTTCAGAAACTTGGCTATGAACCGGCGGACGTCTACCAGATTGGTGCAGCCGTTGCAGCCAACTCAGGTCCTCGGGTGGTTGGTGCAGCATTTACCCGGAAGGGGGAAAATTAGTATCGGTCATTGCCATAGGTTATGGGCAAACACAGGGAAAACCTCATAAAAGCAAAACGCTGGAGTGTGTCATGGCAACAACAGGTGAAATGCCGGATTGGTTCAAAAAAGGGGCAGAGGCAAACATAACATAATGAAAGCAGCACAAATCACGAAATACAGCAAAAATATCCATATTACTGTTAATGATATCCCAATTCCCGAAACAGGAGATTATGATATTCTGATCCGAATTAAGGCAGCAGCAGTCAATCCGGTGGATATCCTCAATCTGACTGGAGCCGTTCGCTTGATACAGGATTATGAAATGCCCCTGACTCTGGGAAATGAATGCGCCGGTATTGTTGAAAAAGTTGGCAGATATGTTAAAAAGTTCAAGACGGGTGACAGAGTCTATTCACGGCTTCCGGTCAGTAAAATCGGAGCTTTTGCGGAGTATGTGGCAATCCATGAAAATGCGGCAGCGCATATGCCTGATGACTTGGATTTTGTCGTTGCGGCGGCGATTCCCCTGACTGGACTGACTGCTTATCAGGCAATCACAGAAGAACTGAATGCAAAACCGGGGGAAACGGTATTTTTTCCCGGAGGCTCCGGGAGCTTCGGACAAATGGCTGTGCCGATTGCGAAGTCGTTAGGGCTTCGTGTCATTGTATCGGGAAATTCCAGAGCAAAGGATGTCATTCTTTCCGCCGGAGCTGACCAATATATCGAATATACCAAAGAAGACTATTGGAAAATTTTGTCAGATGTAGATTACGTAATTGATGCACTGGGGAAAAAAGATTTTTCCCGAGAATTGTCCGTACTGAAAAAAGGAGGCATCCTGCTCAGCCTACGCACTGGGCCGAACAAGGCGTTTGCGAAGAAAAACAGATTTTCCTTTGCCAAAAGGATGCTGTTTGCACTGGCAGGTTCCAAATATGATAAGCAGGCAAGGCGGCAGGGCAAGGAATATCGTTTCCTTTTTGTGCGTGCAGATGGGATACAATTGGAGAAAATCACCCACATTGTTGAAACAGAGCATATTGTTCCACAGATTGATCACCGTATTTTTGATATTTCTCAGATCAACGATGCAATGAAATTGGTAGCCAAGGGACATACAAACGGGAAAGTGATTATCCGATTTTCATGAATGATTTATAGCGGTTTGAAAAATCAAACCGCTGTTTTTTGTCAATCCTATTGACACATACCCTATAAGGGTATATAGGGAAAGGAGGATATGATGTCTGATAAGGAATTTTCCGCTTCTTCAGATCTGGTTTATAACATGTATAGCCTGGATTTGTCGAAAAAATCTCATCCGCAATGCAGAGCAGAATAAAAAACGGTACAAGGCTTCCGGTAAATGCCAGATATGGTTATAGAGAGGGCAAAGATGGAAGGCTGGAAGTTGATCCGGATGCGGCTAAAGTGGTGAAGATGATCTTCCAGATGGCTGCAGAAGGTTTGCGTTTTGCAGAGATTACAAGGGAGCTGAATAGACAGGAAATTGCCACCTGTGATGAGCAGAAAATGTCAAGAGGAGAGCAGATCCAGTTCCGACGGTTTGATACCATCATGAAAACACGCTGCAGTATGCACACAGGTCATAACGAGGTTCTCAATGACGAGTCTGACTGGATCATGCTGGAAAACCACCATGATCCGATTTTTGAAAAGGAGCTGTTTGAAAAAGCGAACAGACTGCATCCGAAAAAATCCGGAGGTGTTGCAGAAACAAGAACCAATTATACGCTGGCAAGACGCAAGAAACAGCCAGCACTGATGCTGTGTGCACACTGCGGCCATTGTCTGGTAAGAGAAACGGAGCATCTACTGAAATGCTCGGATGGGCATACCAGCGGTGATCATGTCTGTTGAAGCCTGGTGGTCATACGTGAGCCAATGGAAAAACATATTTTGGAGCTTGTTTATCAGTTTGCATCTTCCATGCCGGAAAAATGCCAAATCAAAGAAACAGAGCAAAGGTATGGAGACGAATGTTGCAGAATTGTTGAAACAGAGCCGCCAGTTGTCTTCTGAAAAAATGAGACTTCATGATGAGTACAAAGATGGTTGTATTGATCGGGAACTGTACAAGCAGAAAAGATAGGCAGACAGCTGGAAGAATTTCTGAACATGGAGAAATTCGATACAGAGAAGTTATGGGAAATCATTAAGGTTATCCGGGTGTATAGCCAGGAGGAAATCGAAGTTGGATGGAATTTTGATGATGTATTTTTAGGGCAGAGATAAAATATTCTGGACAACAGCGATTTTGTGGAAGATAATAAAAGTGCTGTAGTACCTGATTGGAATGGTCAGGTACTATCCGGCAAGAAAAAAGAAATATTTTTTTGTCCCATACTTGACACGTTCACATGTCTGCCGCCATACCTACTGCAGCAACATGGCGAAGTCGGGCATGAATCCGAAGACGCTCCAATACCTGATGGGGCATTGGGGCATCGGCGTGACGCTGAATACCTACACGCATCTTGGCTTGGAGGATGCTGCGGATGAGCTTAAGAGGTTGCAGGAATTAGAGGCGTCACAAAAGAAACTGGAAAAGACGCAGGGAGAAAAGAATGAGTTTCTGATCAGAAGATGAAATGAAATAGGACATACTGTGAGGTATGATATGAATAAAAAAGTTCTATTACAAGTGTATAGGGTATAAGAGAAAGATAGGTGACAAATGAAAGATAAAATGAATTTTAAACGTAATAATATTCTTGTGATACCGGATGTTCATTTAAAACCATTTATGTTTCAACAAGCGGCGCTGATTATGAAGAGTGGAATTGCTGAGCGAGCGGTTTGTCTTATGGACATTCCGGATGACTGGCAGAAACAATATAATATTGAATTATATGTACAGACCTTCGATGCAGCTATTGAATTTGCTGAAGGATATCCAGATACACTCTGGTGTTATGGAAATCATGAACTGTCGTACATGTGGAATGAATTGGAAAGTGGATATAGTTCTTTTGTTTCATGGACGGTAAAGGAAAAATTGCTGGAACTTCAGAAGAAGCTGCCAGAAGGGAATGAAATTCGATATGTCCATAAAATTGATAATGTTATTTTTTGCCATGGAGGCATACGAGATGACTTTGTAAGAAATACAGTAAAAGCTTCCAAATATCATGATGTAGACGCGGTGGTTGATGCCATTAATGAACTGCACCATGATTTGATATGGAACAATGCATCACCCGTATGGCATAGACCACAATACTGGAAAGAAAAAATGTATAAACCGCGTAAAATATTACAGGTGGTTGGACATACCCCTGTTGCTCATATTGGTAGGTGCGGAAATGTAATATCATGTGATACCTTTTCAACTTATAGAGATGGAAAACCAATTGGAACACGAGAGTTTTTGCTTATTAATACTTTGACATGGGACTATAGAGGAATTACAGGGGGATATGAATGAAACTGCCTATATCATTGAAAGATGATCATAAAACAGGATGTTTGAGAAAGAACACATATGAGATTTCTTTGAAAATACATGTGTTACCTATTAAGAAAGATGCCTTCTCGATTAGGCATTATCTAATGCAATAGAGAATGCGGATGTACATAATTATAAACGATGGGAAGTATACGATTAGGAAAGACGGAGGAGTGTTAAAATTGTTGGGGGTCCTGCTGGTGATATTGATAGGCCAACCATACGAATTTACGGTGGGTATGAAGACAACAGATTTTGAATTGCTTAATATCGAGAGAAATCTATTCACAGATGATTCGGTAATGGCAATAACAATAGCGAAAGGTATTCTTGATGCCGGTGTAAGGGCATCTGATGAAGAGCTTTCAGAAATGATAAAAAAACGTATGATTATATTACAGATAAACTGCTTGTTGAAAGTATTTTACGGAAGAAGACAGAGAGATAAGGCATTATGAATGAAATGAATAAAAATAGAATTGGCAATTTTGTTGAGGGAAATAACAGCCTGGCCTTTTGGGTGGCAAGGGATATAATTAATGGCTCGTTAAGATATAATCCTACATATTTTTATGGCGAGACGTGTTCCGGGAAAATTTTGCTTTTGAAGGGTATAGAGAAAGAATTTCGAAAAAATATCCTGAGAAAAAAGTTATTTATTGGGATAGCGAGGCTTATGTAAATACATTTATAAGGAATTTGAGGTCACAGGAATCAAAAAGGTTGTATGAATTTAAGAGACGAAACCGAAGTGCAGATATATTAATTTTTGATGATTTTTCTTTCTTATTATCTGGTAATAAGACAGCGTCTTTACAGTGTTTTTTTCAAATGATAAATGAACTTTATATGCACCAAAAGCAGATTATAATAGCTGGACATATTCCTCCAAAAGATATGGACATAGATTTGCGTTATAGATCAAGACTATCCATGGGGCTTGTCTGTGGATTGGAGAGACCGAATGAAATAACCAGGCTTGAGATTCTCGAGATAAAAGCTATGGAAAAAAATATAAGGCTGAATTCAGAAATTTTGAAATATATAGCAGATTGTGTACAAAATGCTGGAGCTTTATCAGGAGCGTTAAATAGACTTTCAATATTAGATAATCATGAAATAAGTCAACTAAATGTGGAAAGGGTAAAGGAATTACTTGCAGAAATAATTAATCCAGAAAAAAAGCGATTAACGGTTCAAGGAGTAATTAATGCAGTTTCAGACTATTATCAAATACCACCGGCAGTATTAGTAAAAAAAAATAGAAGCAGCAGTATTACCTTAATGCGGCAAATGGCTATGTATATTGCAATGAGGAAAGTACCCGAGGCAACCTACAAGACTGTGGGAGAGGCCTTGGGTAGGGATCGTTCAACTATAATATATGGGGTTCGTAGTATGGAGAGAAAACTGTATATTGAAGATGAAACGGAGCTAAAAAGAGATATGCAGATTATTTGTGAAACAATTGAAAAGAGAATTATTTGAAGATGACTCTTTAGGAGGATAGAAACGATGAAAATCCGTGTCAATTACTCGATTGATAAGTTATAAAAAAATACGAGGATGGATGTCGTGATACAGAAACAATTTTTCTGATGGAGATGGTAGAACAGTATCGTAAAGATACAGAGATGCAAATATTACAGTACATGAATGAATTTTCAGATCATTAACCAAAAGGAAATGTGAAGGATTTCATGGCATGGGTTGAATTGAATGTAGCTGCTGAATACAGAAAATATGTTCGCTGTAAATATCTAGGCATCCCTTATGATGTTTTGAAAAAAATGATCAAAAATATAAAATGATTTTGTCAAGATTAGTTGACACATTTTTCTCAAGGATTTTGTACCCTATGCTGCTTCTTTCAGGGAATCATAGTATTGCTGTCGTTTGACCATAGGGGGGAGCCCTCCATTGGCGGAGCAGATTCTT
>SFQZ01000002.1 GCA_004562915.1 bacterium | reverse complement strand
TTAATCATCACCGAGTAGGATTCCCAAAGTAAAACAGCCCCGAATTGACGGGGCTAATGTTTCACTTATTTTGGGACATTTTCAAAAATGCTTGACATCCTGTTTATCGTGTTTTTTATGTTTATTTTTTATCTTTTTCCATTATATTGAACATTTTGAGTAATCATTTCCCTGACCATCGATATAAAAATATTAATTTTTATGTATATTTTCACCATCTGTTGACACCCGACATGCAAACTGTTATAATGAAATTGCATATCTGGGAAAGTTCTAAACCGTTCGGTTACTGATTCCCCTTATGAAACTAACTATTATATGGCGGGAAACAGTGAAACGGCAAGTTCTAGTACATACGTTTCTTCTTTCCGTCTCTCATGAAAGGAGAAATGTCTATGACAAAACGAAAACTAGAAGATTTAAATCTATTGGATGATTTTCTGTTCAACTCTGTGGTGAATTATCCTGGTTCCGATACGGATAAACATGGTGCACGGCTGGATGTTTATATGGAAGAAACCTGTACAGGCAATTCTGAAAACGACATAAAAGTATACGACATCGAGCCGGATAAAAACATAAATGATGCAAATATACTACCGAAGCGTGTCCGCTTTTATCATGCTAAGATCGATGCACACTGCCTGAAATCAGGCGAAAGCTACCAAATGTTGAAAAAAGGTAATGGTCATTTTGATTACTCCATATGACCCATTTAATCCGGATCGCATGATCTACACGATCCGAAACAAATGTGAAGAGGTTCCTTCCATGCCATATGATGACGGGGCATGCACCATTTTTCTCTATACCAAAGGTACAAAAGGAACTCCACCAGAAGAACTGAGACAACTCCTCCACTATATGGAACATACCACAGAGGAAAACGCAAAAAATGATAATCTTCAGAACATACAGAAAATGATTGATACTGTAAAACAAGATAAGGGGGTGTCATTAGAATATATGAAAATATCTGAGCGTGAAGAAATGTTAAGTCAACAGGGTCTACAACAAGGTTTACAGCAGGGACGTCTGGAAGAACAAGTTAATACCGAACGTGAACGCCAAAGGGCCGATCCTCTTGAAGAAGAATTACGCCGTTTGAAAGAACAACTGCATCAGCAATCTTCCTAAAACTGACTTAACTGTCCCGACACACAACTACATAGTGGTTATGTGCCGGAGTATTTTCAAATTAGGAGCTGAAGACATTTTAGATAATTATCCACTTCCTTCAGTAAACAACAAAAAAGGAAATGAAACTGATTTTCTCCGTTCCCTCATTCAGATACACATGTGGCTGATCCGACTCAAACCGGAAAAACTGTTCCTTCTCAACTATATAAACTTCGTCTTCCAATTTTATAGACAGTCTCCCTTTAATCATAGTAATATATTCTTTCGTCCGCTCCCCATGGGAACCACTTTCATACACTCCGCCCGGTTCAATATCAATCCGATATATTTCAACAGAACGATTATCTGCAATCGGAAAACATGTCCATACCCGATACTGCTCTTTTACATTCTTTGTCGGTTCCAGCTTTTCAACATCTACCAGATAGACACTTTTCTGGGGAGCCTGCGTAAGATCCTGCAAATCAATACGCATTCCGCTCATAATTTTTCCTAACACACCGATGGATGGATTTGCGTCCCCCTTTTCAATGGTTGCCAGCATACTTTTGCTTACCCCTGTTTGCTCTGCTACTACATCCAAGCTCATTCCTTTTGCTTTTCGAATTCTTTTCAAATTAACTGCTATATTGTGCGATAAATAATCCATTTTGACAAACCCTTCCTGATTCTGTATATAACCCCATTCTAACACGTAAAAAAAACATATCCAATACCTTCTTTGACATCACAAACAATACGGACGCAAAAGAATATTGATATCATTTCCCCGATTGTGTTAAAATATCCACAGAAGTACCTGATATCTGATTAGCGGACAGGGGACAGTTCCAATGTCTGCCCCATCTTTCGGGAGGTTACCATGACATATGAAAGTATTACACTGCATCGAGAATTTGTTATAGATGAAATTTTCTCTATTCATTATTTCGAGTATATGAAAGATTACAGTTACGAAGGGGAAACTCACGATTTCTGGGAACTGGTATGTGTGGATAACGGAAGTATCGAGGTTACCGCAGATACCCGAACACTTCGCCTGAATAAAGGCGAGATGCTTTTCCATAAACCGAATGAGTTCCATGCATTGAGAGCAGACGGTATTTCCACACCAAATCTCATCGTTATTTCTTTCCGCTGTGATACGCCCTGTATGAAGTTTTTTGAGAACCGACAGATTACGATCAATGCTACAGAACGTTTCTATTTGGGACAGATCCTTACCGAGACCAGAAAAACCTTTGTCACACCGCTCAACAATCCTTACATCTGCAAATTAGAGCGCAAAGAACATACGGACTTTGGAAGTGAACATATTATTCAGCTCTCCCTGGAATTTCTTCTATTGAGCATTTACCGGAGATATACGGCCACCAACACGCCGCCACCTCCTTCCCGTGAAGAGGAATCGGAACACCCGATGATCCGTCGAACTAATGCAGAACTTCTCAATCAGATTGTCCGCTATCTGCATCAGAATGTTTACACGCATCTTACCGTTGCGGAGATCTGCAAGGCAAATATGATTGGACGTTCTCAGCTGCAGAAACTGTTTCATAAGGAGAAAGGTTGTGGAGTGATCGAATACTTCTGCCGTCTAAAAATTGAAGTGGCAAAACATTTGATCCGGGAAAGCAAATATAATTTCACAGAAATTGCAAATGTACTGGATTACTCTTCTTATCAGTATTTTTCTCTGCAGTTTAAAAAATACACACGAATGTCACCTTCCGAATATCTGACATCTATACAGAATTTCACAAAAGAATCCATGCAGGATGAACAAAGCGATGTGTCTATTTCTTCTGAATCCAGTCATAACAAAGTGCGCAGACCCACTTCAACTCCCCACACCCCTCGCTCATGAGAGACTTTCACACTTTGAGCGCCGATGGGCTGCTGCTTTAGCAGCTTTCCTATGATATAAAAAAAGCATCCCGGAGATCAAGAATTCTCCGGGATGTGTTTTATAAAAGTGCTGTTTTTATTGCTTTATTCACTTTTTCTCTTACTGTTGAAACATAGGATGCACTCTGAGGATACTTCTTGAATGTAAGCTCTCCATATTCTTTCTCTCCCAGGCATTCCATAACGGTCTCTCTGTCTGTCAGTGTTTCCAGATATTTCATAGCTCTCAGATCCGCCATAGTTTCATCCATCAGCATAATCCGAATAGAATCCTCCGGCTGTCCATTTTTGCCCGGATATACCAGGAAAGGATCACCGGACGGGAAAGCTCCGTCTGAATCTGTACACTTATAAGGATCAATTGGATACAAAGAAAACTCTGAATTATAGAAATTGTATCCCCAGTGCAGGAAACCATCAATTCGGAATTTATACAACTGTGCACCCAGGATTCTGGTGCGGAAGCCCGGCAGAGCAATAAAACGGTTAGAAACATCTCCCCACTGTCCGGTACAATAATATGTCCACAGTCTCTCCGGACGATCCTCGAGAAACGGTTCAATGTGGTCATTGGCACAAACCGGTTCCTCAATAACACCGCTTTCAAAGAATTTATGATCAGAAAGTGCATCAATCATCCGATAATCTTTCAGCTGATCCTTCACCAGATCTTTTGCTGTTCTGTATGATTCCAACTGTTCCTGAGAAGGTTCATCGGAGATATGGAAGAAGCACTGTTTTTCGATATCCAGCTTCTTCAGTTCTGCTGTAAAGGAATCCAGAAATACATGCAGAAATTCTGTATATTCTTTACTGTCAGCCTTGGTCTGCCATCCGAAAATCTTCTGTTCTTTTCCATCAATGGTGCCCACAATCTTCGGAGTAGCTTTGGCACCCCATTGACTGAACAGATGAGAAATTTCAAAGAATTTCATTCCCGCACGCCGGCACATAGCCACCCAACGTTCAAACTTTTCATAAGAAAATTCATAACCGCTTCCTGTAACCGTAATGTCCACCAACTGAACCGTACGACGTTCGCCGCCTACTGCCGTATCAAGCGGTGGAGTAAAAATCGGTGTCAAAATCATGTTACAGCCACGCTTTACCGCATGGGCAATGAATTTTTCCAGTATGCTCCAGTGCTCCTCGCTGAATACTTCCACATCATAATAATTTGCAAGACAATCACTGTGAAACCATTCCGTATGAGGAATATCCAGCTTGGGAAGGACTGCATTGATCACTTCAAGAGAAACATTCACGGTTCCCAGTACCTGATTGTCCTCCATATTCTCAAGAATGATTTCTACCGGATACTCACCGGCTTTAGTCCCGTCCGTTGTCTCCAGATCCACCCAAAGACTTCTCCACTGACCGGATACCAGCGGAAATCCAAACTTTGAAATATCAGACAGAAGGTCCGGATACAATCCTGGTTCTGTTACCAGATATCCTTCATCTCTTGTCATATGACAAGGATAAGCGCAGGGTACCAGATCTACGGTTCTCACTCGCACCTGAATATCTTCGGGAGCATTTACTTTTACGCTGCCCCTCTGTTTTCTCTCTCCGCACCAGTAATATCCGAGCTGGAAAGATACCGTTTCTCCTTTCAGACCCGTCATTTTTTCTGACGCACCATCCCCGGATGGTTCTTTGGCTGGAAAAATTTTTTCCATAGATGACACAAGTTTCATTTTAAAATTTTCCATAAGAATCCCCCAATTTTTCTATATTTTTATAGCTGTTCAGAATTGTACTTCTGAACAGCTATTGTATTTTAACCTTTGATACCACTAAGTGCAATACCTTCCACGAACTGTTTCTGTAAGAACACATACATCAAGAACGGGAAGATAAAGGAAACCGTTGCTCCCGCAAGAATCAGACCATAGTTTGTCTGGTACTGCGTTTTTAACAGAGATAATGCTACTGTTAAAGTATACATATCTGAATTTGATGTGGATACCAACGGCCAAAGGAAATCATTCCATGATGTAACGAAAGTAAACACAACCAGAGAAATCAATACCGGCTTAATCAGCGGAATTACAATCTGGATGAAAATACGATACTCCGGACATCCGTCCACCTGTGCGGCTTCCAACAGTTCATTGGGAACGCTCTCCATAAACTGACGAATCAGGAATACACCGAATGCATTGATGATCAGTACGATCAGCGCAAAATAGGTATTTAACAGATTCATTTTATTCATCATGATAAAGACCGGAATCATGGTTACCTGTCCCGGGATCATCAGCGTCAGAAGATACACACGGAAAATGGCTTCTTTACCCGGAAAATTCTTCTTTTCAAAACCGTACGCAGCCATAGAAGCTATAATACAGTTAAAGAAACAGGAACATCCTACAACAATCACACTGTTTAACAGAGCACGGACAAAACCACTCTTCTGCAGAACATACTGAAAATTGCTAAAATCCCCAAAGTTAACATCTTTCCAGTGAATCATCAATGTGGTAGACTGGGTAAATGACATGATCAACATGTAGATAAAAGGTGCCACACAGATTACTGCAAACAGGCACAGAATCAGAAGGCCAATAATGGAAATGGGGGTCCACTTATGTTGTTTATGCATTTTTTTAGATTGAACTGCATTCATTATTTACGCCTCCTTTTTTTCTTTAAAGAATTTATCTTCAATTACATTGATCACCACTATAATCACCAGAAGGAACATAGCCTGTGCACAGGCATATCCCATACGGTACTGCTTGAATGCGGAATTATAGATACCCATAACCAGCGTAACCGTAGATTTTCCGGGACCGCCTCCTGTCATCAGGTAAGACAGATCGAATACCTGGAAAGACCAGATAATTCCCAGAGTCACTACCAGATAAGTGATCGGCTTCAGCATGGGAATCGTAATCTTTGTAAACTGCTGCATGGATGTAGCTCCGTCCACCTTTGCTGATTCATACAAATCTCTGGATATTCCCATAATACCTGCATAATAAATCACCAGGAAATATCCTACATTCTTCCATATTGCAACAATACAGATACTGATCAGTGCTGTCTTCGTATCCCCCAGCCAGTTCACCGGTGCAATATGAAAAATACCCAACAGTTTATTCAGAAGACCGCCGTCCGCATTATAGATAATTCTCCAGATCGTACCTGCCGTAACTGCAGACGCAATAACCGGAATGAACATAACGCTTCGCAGGAAACCGCCGCTTTTCATCTTTGACATTTTATTTGCCAGAAAAGCTGCAAAAGCAAGAGACAGTATTGTCTGGATCGGAACTGTAACAATTACATAAATAAGCGTATTTTTCGTAGCTGAGGTTACATAACTGTCTGTAAACAGTTTTTTATAGTTGTCCAGACCACAAAATTCCGGCGGTGTCATTACATTATAGTTCGTAAAGCTGAAATAACCGGACATAAAGATCGGAATCACACAAAAGCACAGGATCAGGATAAAACTGGGTAATATGTAAACAATTCCCTGAACCGCTTCCCTTGTCTTTCTTTTCACTTCTTACACCCCTTTCAAAAAAAGCGGAAGTACCCTGCTATGATCCTTCCGCTTTGCAGTGTCTGATAATTACTTCAGATTATCATTATAATATGTTGTTGTCTCAGTCAGAACATCCTGAGGCTCCATCTCACCCAGCATCATGGACTGCAGATTTTTGAACAGTGTATCGTACATAGAAGCTGCACCTTTGAATACCGGAAGGCTGACAAAATTGTCACCATAATCAGCAAACAGCGTTGCATATCTCTCGTCACCAGTATATTCATCATCTTTGGTGATTGGAGGCTGCTCGGATACTCTTGTATGGAAATCGGACATAACTTCCTTGCTGGTTACGTATTTCATAAGTTTTGCTGCCAGTTCTTTATTTTCACATTTGTTAAACATAACCAGAGAGTCTGCTGCAACAAAAGTCTTGGCATCTTTTGAACCCTGAAGTACCGGAGAGTAATCCCAGTTGATCTCTTTAATCTGCAATGCATTACTGGATGCACAAACAACCATAGCAGCATCACCGTTTTTGAATGATTCCAGCGTATCATCGTTGGATGTACAGGATTCCGGCAGATAACCATTATCCAGCAAACTTCTGATAAATTCAGTAGCTTCCAGGCCTTCCGGAGTATCGATGGTCAGGTTGCCTTCTTCATCAACAATCTGTGCGCCTGATCCCCAGAAGAACGGCCAGTAACATTCATTCAGACAACCATAATGTGCATTTCCCCACGGCTGCATAAACGGTGTTACATCTGTTTTCTCCTTAATTGCCTCACATGCCGCTGTAAACTCATCAATTGTAGTAGGAACTTCAGTAATTCCCGCTTCATTCAGAACGTCCATATTCGCAATCAGAATACGTGGGTTACCAACTACTACAGGCAGTGCATACTGACCGCCCATCAGATTACCCAAATCATAGTAAACATAATTTTCTTTTTCTTCATCTGTGAAATATCCATCTACATCTGCCAGAGTTCCGTTGTCGATATAGTCATAGAACATCTCCATGTACATATATCCTACATCAGGGCCATCATTGGAAGTAGAACCGGTCAGATATTTCTCCTCATAGTTATCCCAAGGAATAATCTCAACCTTTACTTCACAATTGTTTTCCTCTTCAAACTTGTCCATTTTTTCATTCCAGAACTCTTCGTCTGTCACTTCTCCGTCAGATGCAGCAAATGTCGGGAACCAGAATGTCAGCTTGGATTTTTCTCCGGAATCTCCCGATTCACTGGATTCTTTTGCTGTTTCACCTGAACCACCAGAACTTCCGGAATCAGATGAGCCACAGCCAGCAAACAGACCTACTGTCATCGTTGCTGCCAATGCGAGTGCCAAATAACGTTTCTTTGCCATAACTTTTTCCTCCTTTTAACATTTTGTATCACGTTCGTCCGCAATACATAAAGTAAGTTTATGTCTAAATTATACTACTTTTCATAATCGAATTTATCATAAAATCATCCGCAATGTTCATACTATCGTCCGATAATATGATATTTTCTACCAATATAGTAAAATATTTACTTTTTCAGCACGAAACGCTCTATTGCATAAGCGACCCCATCTTCTTCGTTGGATCGGGTCACAAAAGCAGCCAGTTTTTTCGTCTCCGCATCCGCATTCGCCATGACTACCGGAAATCCTGCCGCTTTCAGCATATTCCAGTCATTGGTGGCATCTCCGCAGACCATGATTTCTTCTCTCGAAATCCCAAGAATTTTTCCCAGCTCCAGAAGTCCTGTCCCCTTACCCGCTTTTATGGAGTTGATCTCTATATTAAAGGTCGTTGCATTACTCACTTCAAGCTCAGGAAATTGTTCCCTGATCTCTGTCATTCTCCTGTTCCGGTGATCTGTGTCCTCAAATACCATATGCATTTTTTCAAGATCAATGTTCTTTTGCACAATCTCATGGAAAAGATTTTTGTAGGGTACTCTGGATCTGTACATATAGTCTTTCAGTGCGGGAGTCATATCCGGATGATTAAGGAAACGATATTCTCCCTCTTCCACATAAATCATTCCGTCAAAATACACTTCCCATGCACAGTTTTCCCACTGCCGCACCATACGAATCAACCGTAATGCCACATCCACGGGAATCAATTCCTGATACACTGTCTTTCCCGAGGGCACTTCCATCACTCTTGCGCCATTGGATGTGACTGCATACTTTACTCCCGGAATCTTCAAAAATTCTTCCGGAAGTCCGCATTCCGGACGCCCGGTAGCCGGCAGCACCACAACACCCTGCCGGATTGCCTCAGCCAGTACTTCTTTTGTATGAGGGGTAATAATCTTCGCATCATTAAAAACAGTTCCATCAAGGTCCAATCCTATCATACGTATCTTATTTCTGTCCATAGTTTATTACTCCATATTTATTCTTTCATTACTTTTGACACCGAAACCTGTTTTCTTAATATAAAAACAAAAATCCGCATGCATCCAGTCCGGAATACTCCGCCAGCAAAAGCAATCCCTCTTTTGCCATCTGCTTCACCATATCCGGACTCCAATCCGCTTCCGTACAGATTCCCGTCTCACCCTGAAATGCCAGATGAGCATCCAAAATTTTCTCATTTCCTTTTTGTAATAAAATATCCCGCAGACTGTCAAGAGGATACTGATCCATACTACAAAAAGCTGCAGAATAATATGCCAGAAAGTCTCTTTCCAACAGATATTCTTTCTGCCCCTGACCACTCACAAAAGAAATGGCCACAGGCTGGAAAAACGGCTGCGCTTTTCTAAAAATCTCCTGTCGTCTTCTGCAGTATTCTCCGGTCCGCTCATCCAGAGGGCTCCAACCGCACAGCATGGCAAGAATTATATGACTGACCTCATCTTCTCCGGAAATTTTTTTTACAGGAACTTCCGTATGTATATCTTCCGTTTCTATCACAGGAACAGGCATTTCTTCCTGTTTTTCCGGCATTTTCTGACCACTCAGTAAAAGATTGCTGACCGTTTGAAACACTTCCAGCGCACAGGCAATTTCTTTATCCAGAGAACGTTCTATTTTGCGAATCTTATCTAGAAAGACCGCAAATTCTTTCTGTTTTTCCATGGTGAAATAGGGAATCTCCATCCGTTCCAGCTCACTGCCTCGAATGGGCCGTTTTCTATTGTCTCCCTCTTTTCTTTCTCTATACAATAAACAGCGAAGTTCAGGCTGGTTCAGATACGCAAACAGAACCTCCGGCAAAAGCTGATCCTCTCTGGTACGGATACGCAGTACACTTTTTTCAAAACAAACAGGACAATTCAGTTCGTCTATCAACAACAGAAGGCCGTTTCTCAGCAGAAGATCTCCCTGCTGAACCTGAGCGCCCGGCTCCATATCCAAACCATCTGTCTCTATATTCTTCCATTGACTTTTCTTTTCTTCTGTCAGATAAGACTTCGAAAATTCACTGCTCCTGATGCACGGAAAATTTTCTTTCAGCTCATCATTTCTGGATATCCCACTAATGACCGGTTCCTTCAGAAACTCTTTCATATACAGTTTCTCATGATATCGGATTTCCTGACCGAATATCTTCTGAAATAAACCTTTCTCATATTTTTCTATCCTATCCCGCAAAGACTTCTTTTTTTCCGTATACGCCTGAAATTGATCCAATTCCTCCACGATTTTTTTCTGAACCTCCAGACTGTCCGGTATGCAGATCCGGTACTGTCCCAGTGTTTTCCTGCTAATGAGAGCCATAGTTGTCTGATTGGAAAGCTTTTTAATATCTTCCGCATGGCGCTGCAGAAAATAATAACCATACATTGGAAGCACTTTGGACTCATCAAAAATAAGTGCAACGATCTGCTGGTTTGTGGCAAGCTCTTTTCCTGCAATTCCCACTTTTCCTACCGTTCCCACAATAGAAAACAGCACACTGTTTTCAGGAACCAGATTTACTTTTTCTTTCCCTTTATCCGACAGATACTCCGATGTTGCCGTAATATACCCCTGATCCAGATTTTCTATTTTTACCCATGGGATTCCTGAATCCGCATAATACTCTTTCTGCTCCCGTTCCGGTGTTCTTCCGGAAACCAGTTTTGCAACAGTTTCCAGTTTATAGTAATTCCATTTCACATTATTATCCATATTTTTTCGTCATCTCAATCAGTTCTTTTATCTGTTCCATGGTGTCCTGTTCCATCTTTGCAAGTTCTGTGAGCAATTCCAACGGTGACTGAGAAATTTCCTCCCGGGTTTCTTTCCATGGTTTGTAACGTCCTGCTGTCAGATTATAATCATTTCGACGGATTGTTTTCTTATCCGCAAACCAGAAGTTTGCCCCTGTCCAGCTTTCCGGTACCGGATTCTCCCACTGGTTTTTCTTCTCTCCGAAATTCAGCTGCTTTTTCCATTCCTGTACTGTCTTTCTGCGATTCTTCCATGATTCCAGAAGATCCGGAAGCTGACTTTCTTCCATTGGTTCTCTTTTTTTATCGAGGCTATATCCCGGATTTTCCAGCTCATAAAACCATACACAGGCATTCTCTTCTCTTTTTTCGGCTGGATTTGAAAACAGCAAAACAGATGCCTTACTTACCGTATACGGGAGAAACGCACCTGCCGGAAGGGAAATTACACCTTCTAACTGAAATTCTTCCACCAGACGTTGACGCACTTTCATCTCTGCTTCAAACTTGAAAAGCATTCCTTCATTCACAACAACTACTGCCAGACCCTGCTGTTTTAAATGGTGCATCACCAGCTGTAGATATTGAAGCTGGATTTTACGGGTCACTATGGGAAAACGTTCCTGCAATTCTATATCCAACTCTCCCACCGGCGGATTTGTCACGATCAGATTATATAATTTGTCGGATTTATTCTCCAGAGGATCCTCCCATATGATTTTTCCATGGGAAACCCCATGATAAAATCGAAGCATTTGCGCCAGAAGAACCTGTTCCTTTTCTGCCTCAGTCCCTGTCACCGTCCATTGCGGACAATTTCTATGTAAAGCCGCCAGAAAAGCTCCTGTTCTGCAGGATGGATTCCATACCTGAAATCCATCCGTTCTTCCTTCCGCAGATTCTTTACTTTCTTCTTTTACCAATTGTATCAGCAGATCTGTCAACGGATTCGGCATCAAAAACAGACCACTGTTTCCCATGGAATAAATCTGCTGGATCATTTCCTCCATAGCCGTTCCGAACAATGCCGGAATCTCGTCTTCCCAGCTGCATCGTTCGGCAATCCAGTCTATGAGTTTACATAATTCTACAAGCCACCTGGCATTTTCCGAAGTCCATGCCTGCTCCATAAAATGTCCTTCCTCCACAATGGACGAGCAATATTGCATCTGATATTGAAGCTGCCAGATTCTCTGCTGATCATCCATCATCTCATCCCCTCTGGTCCATTCCATCGGAAAACCACCATATGGGAAATACGGCTGAAGCTTCTCTCTTTTCTGTGACTCCACGAAAAGTCTTACATATGCCAGATATCCAAACTGCTGCACCAGACGAAGAGGCTTACGCTCCTGCTCAATCTGAAGCACATCCAAAACTTCCCGCACCTTTTCTTTCAGATTTACTGTCAAATCATTTGTATCTTCCATCGATTTCTCCTGCTTTTATAATTTTATACATTATATAACAGTCTTATTGTTTTTTCAAACCATTCAGATTTTATTCCTTCCATCAAGTTCAAAAAAGAAGAACCGTTTTGAAATCACTTATTTATTCCAAAACGGTTCTTCTTTTTTTATAATACAATTCTCTGAATCATTTTTTGTCAGTCTTTTGTCGGATTGATTACCGGAGCCTTTTCTCCCGCCTTAACCATTTCCTCAATCAGCTGTTTTGCCAACCCTGAGCGTATTTCTTTATATTCTGGATCTCTGACAAGATTATTCAGTTCATAGGGATCTTTTTTGAGATCATACAAGAAGTCCTCTTCATAGTAATCACTGCTTCCCTCACTCCATCCATCTGAATCAGGAGCATACACGCTGTATAAATAATCCTCTGTACGGATACATCTTCCTGTCCGGCTTTCACTGATCTGCGCAAAAATACGATTTATTCTGCCTTCTGTTTTTCCATCCGCTACATTTTTCAGATTTTCACCAATCATGGCATTTCCCACATCGATACCTGCCATTGCTAAAATACTTTTTGGAAGACTGCCTGTACTTACCAAATCCTGCACCCTCTTCCCTCCCCGGAATCCTGGGCCACTGATTACCAACGGAACTTTCAGACAGCCTGAATGACAGGATCTTTTATAATCGTCACCGCCTTTCATATGCTCATCACGGTTTCTTGTTTTAAAATGTGATCCATGATCGGATGCATAAATAATAACCGTATTTTCATATAACCCTTTTTCTTTCAATTTTTTCACAACACGTCCGAGATTATCATCCAAACTCTTACAACATCCCAGATAATCCGGATACATTTCTCGATAATCTCCTTCCAGTGCTTCCAGATCTCCCGGAAGCTTATAATTTTTAAAACGTTCCTTGGAACCGTTTGGACCTTCATAGCACTTACGATCATTCTGATGATGTGGCTCAATATGCGAAATGGTCATAAAAAATGGTTTTTCTCCCGTATACTGTTCCAGATATTCAAGGGCAAAATCGGTGATACAATCTGCACGATAACCCTTAAATTCACATTTTTGCATGTTTTCATCAAAAACATATCCGTCGTATCCATGTGAAGTGAACTCCAAAATATCTGCCGCACGCCAGAACCCTTTATAACCCCCTCTTCTTTCCGGTGGAATCGCCTTTGTTTCATAATCAATCGATGGGGACATATGGATAGCTTCTCTTTGACTTGCAAGATGCCATTTTCCTACATATGCAGTTTCATAACCGGCTTCATTAATATAATCTGCAATTGTTTTCACATTTAAAGGCAATGCCTGTCCATTTCTAAAACAATCTAATTCCGTCGGGTATCGACCGGTTTGAAATAATGCCCTGCAAGGTCCACACACAGGTTGCGCAGTGTAAGCTTCTTCAAATAATACACCTTCTTTTGCTATTTGATCCAGATTGGGACTGATATCCAGCTCCTGCCCATAACATCCCAAGGTATCAGCTCTCTGTTGATCCGTAAAATAAAATAATATATTCGGTCTACTCATTTTTTCTCCTTATTTCAATCCTGAAGTTACAATTCCCTGAACAAAATATTTCTGACAGCACAAGAACAAAATCACCATGGGCAGTACAACCATTACAGAAGCAGCCATCAGCTGGTTCCATTGAATGGATGTATCTATTTTAAACATCGTCAGTGCAAGCTGCACCGTTTTATGACTATCTGAATTCGTCATTACCAATGGCCACAGATAATCATTCCACACAGAGACACTCTTCATCAATCCCAACGTTGCCAAAATTGCTTTTGAATTTGGCAAATATATTGAAAAATATGTTTTCCATCTATTCGCCCCATCAATTTCAGCAGCTTCATCCAAAGAGCGTGGAAAATTTTCATAAAACTGTTTGCACAAAAACACACCATAGGATCCGGAAACCAACGGAATAACAAGTCCTGCAAAGGTATTAATCAAACCGTTTCCTCCCATACCCCAAATATTGTTACCTCCCGCTAACGGAAATCTGGCCATAATCAAAAAAGTGGGAAGCATTGTCACCTGTGCCGGCATCATAAGACCAACCATCAAAAGCCCAAACATAACACCTGCTCCCTTAAACTTAAGCCTCGCAAATGCGTATCCTGCAATAGAATTAAATAACAAGGAGAATAAAACGGCTGCCAGCGTGATACAGATGGAATTCCGAAAATAAATCAACCAATTGCCATTTGACATAGCCATAATATAGTTGCCCCAAGAAAACTTTTCCGGCAAGAAACTGAAGGTTGCTGATCTGATTTCATCCATCGTCTTAAAAGATGTCATAACCATCATCAGGATTGGAGTCAACATAATCAGTGAAGCAAGAGTCATAAGCACTCCCCATATAATATGATAAATCTTTCTTTTTTTCATTTTACCCTCCTATGATACATCAACATCCTGTCCGCCGCTTCCAAATTTAAATACCAGAGCCGTAACGATAATAGAAAACAGAAGCAATACTACAGACATGGCACTGCCGTATCCCATCTTAAATTCCAAAAAAGCTCTTCGATAAATCTGATGAACAATTGTCGTTGTACGATTTAATGGTCCTCCACTTGTCATAATATTGATCTGCTCAAAAACCGCAAAACTGTTTACGATACCTGTCACCAGCAAAAAGAAAGTGGTAGGGCGAAGCATTGGCCATGTAATTTTTGTGAATTTTTTCAAAGCATTCGCTCCATCAAGTGATGCTGCCTCATACAAAGAATCCGGAATCGATGTCAAACCTGAAAGATAAATAACCATAGAATATCCACAATTCTTCCATATACCCATTAGTATTACACAGGGCATTGCCATATTGGGATCCTGCAGCCACTGTTTTGTTGAAGCACCAAATACTTTCAAAATTGAATTAAGCAAACCAAATGTAGGATCGTAAATCCATAACCATACCATAGACATACAAACCATCGACATAACATTCGGCAGATAAAATGCTGTCCTGAACACAGGAATCAGTCTGGATTTCCGATACAGAATAACCGCAACGAACAAACCTATCGCCAATTGTGGGAACAGCGTAAATACACTGTAAAAAAGAGTATTCTTTACCGCAATAAAAAAGTCTTCATCCTTAACTAAATTAATATAATTTTTCAATCCTACAAAATCCGGGCTTGTATACAGATTATAATTTGTCACACTGTAATACAGTACCATACCAATTGGGATCAAAATAAAAACGGTAAACACAAAATATGCCGGAAAGATCATTGCATACGCACAATTATCATATTTTTTCTTTTTTCTTATCTTTGTCCGATTCACTTTTACCCTCCTTCTTATATGAAAAGATCAAACTGGCGAGATGTATGCTATGCATCCCGCCAGTGAAATTATTGATTGTCTATCTCTTCCTGTATCTTATCCGCTGCATTATTCAATGCTTCTTCCGGCGTTTTCACATCATACATAATTTCTTCCATTGCCTGTCCAATGATATTGTATACCGAGTTCGCATAGGCAACCTTTGGTGATCCTGTACCACATGCGATAGAGTTATAAATTGCTTCATGTTTTTCCGGATCTTCCTCGATATATTTGTCTTTCAAAGATTCTCTTAATACTGCTGCTCCCAGATCTTCATACCTTGTCCACATATTCTCCGCTGAAGAAACATATTCGATAAATTTCCATACCTCTTCTTTATACTCAGTTTCCCCACTCATGAACATAAACTGCATACCACAAAACGTTGCCTGTTTTGTTCCGGAAATCGGATCAGCCATAGCAATTTTTCCTTCCAGATCACCTGTATTCCAATTGGCAAAGTTGGTATCATTTGCAAATGTCATTGCTGCTTTTCCGCTTGCAAAAGGATTCTCATCTGCATTATCTGCATTCCAGAAAATAATTCCCTCATCGACCAGTTCCTTCATAAATTCTGCTGCCTCAATGGCTTCCGGACTATTACAAAGAATCGTATCATCATCTTCATCGACCAGATTTTTCACACCATTCTGTTCTATAAAAATGGAAAACCAGTGCTGTGTATTGGTACCTGATGTTGGAATTCCCAAACCCGTCTGAACAACAGTATCTCCATCTTTTTTGATCAGTGCCAGCTGGGCTTCTTTAAGTTCTTCCCATGTGGTAGGCGGTGATTCCGGATCCAGCCCCGCCTCTTCAAACATTTCCTTGTTATAAATCAGAATACGCGGATCCGCAATAACCGGAATACCGTACTGAGTTCCGTTGATATTACCGAGAGAAAGAGCACTTTCCATAAAGTCATCTTTTCCTTCCCAATTTTCCACATACTCATCTAATGATGCATATTGTCCTAATGGCACACGGGTTCCCATTGATGCCAATGTAAAATTAATAATATCCGGAGCCGTTCCCGAAGCAAATCCTGTATTTAGTTTTGTTTCAAAATCATCACCTGCAGGTGCTTCCTGATACTCAATTTCAATATTCGGATTTTCTTTTTCAAAACCTTCTACCATTTTTTCCCAATATGCTTTTCTCTCAGGCTCAGTACCTACACGTAAAAAAACAAGTTTTACTTTTTCTCCACTCGTTTCCACACTATCGTCTGTCTCTTTCTCATCACCTGTTTCACCCGCAGCTGTATCTTCTGATACCAGTTCTTCATTTCCATTGTCTCCACAGCCCGTCATGCCAAAAACTGATGTCAATCCCATCACTGCCGCACACAATATTGCTATTTTTCTTTTCATAGCCACGTCCTCCTTTATTTGATGGTTTTATTATAAGAAAAACGAAGTGTCAAAAACATGCTTCTGCTTTTCATATCTTTGCACTTCGTTTTTAAAATTCAAAACATTTAATTATTATTTCACTTCCTATGTAAAAAATTGTAAATAACTAGATTTTTTTTGTATTATTTTGTTTTCTGTACTCAATCGGTGAACATTTATAATGCTCTTTAAACGCTCTGCTAAAATGTGCAGAATCAAAAAAACCTGTTTTTTCTGCAATTTCCTGCATAGACAATTTTGTATTTTTTAGAAGAACACATGAATTTTCCAGCCGGATTCTCTGCAGATAATCACTGAATTTCTCTCCTGTCTCTTTTTTGAACAAGACAGAAATATAGGTTCGACTCAAATGAACTTTTTCCGCAATATTTTCCATTAGTATTTTTTCAAAATAATGTGCTTCTACATAATTCATAGCTTCCTGTATTGGTTGAGAATAACAGTTAGTTTCCCTCTTTTTTCTTAACAGCAGAGAAAGGCACTTCTGTGCTTCATCTACTTTTCGATACAATTCCTGATATTTCTCACAGTTTTCACCCAATTGCAGACCAATTGCTCCCACGCTCCTTTGTTCCTCCGTATCCAAGGTATATCTCCATAATCTGTGTATATATGTTGTAAGAATCTCATTACAGATCGTTTTTACATACTGAGTTGGGAGAAAATCTGCTGTTTTCAACTTTTCCAGCAAAGCTTCTGTCTTTTCATCTGCCTCATCATATTTTTCCTGTTCAATCAACTGAATAATTTCTTTCATATCATAATTGCAATACAGTTCTTCCAGATTATTATCCGTACTTACCCTCAATCTATCATATTCCATACAACCCGAAATATCGAAAAACACACGATTTTCTCTGGCTTGTAACGCCTGTCTATACAGTTCCCTGACTTTTGAAAAACCATTCTTTTTGCAGCTGATTCCTATAAAAAGTTTTTCTCCCATGTGAATTTGTAAAATCTTACACAATTCTTCCGCAACTTCCTTACGTATCAAATCATTTCTGTGATTATAAATAACAGTATATTCCTGTATAGAATTCGAAAAGCAGTAACCATTAAGCAACTTCTCTTCCATAAATAATTCAATTATTTCCCGTACTTTTTCCACTACCTCAGGTTTTTCAAAATATAGATTCCATAGAACCAGATTATGTTCAGCCAATTTGATATGATTATCATTGATAATCAAACGTAGTTTTTCTTCCGGAATCCCATCTGCTGCCTCAATAATATATTGCAATATTTCATCTGGTTGTTCCTTATTCTGACTGTTACTTTTTCTTTCATAAAGATACTTTCGTGCTTCTTCAAGAATTTTCTTAATTCCCTCCCCCGTAATTTCCGGCTTCAAGATAAAATCATGAACTCCAAGCTTTAATGCCTGTCTTGCGTACTGAAATTCATCATATGCACTTAGAATAACCGTATATGGATTTTTCCCCAATTCCTGTATATTTTTCAGAAGTTCTATTCCATCCATATTCGACATACAGATATCGGTAAAAACAATATCAACGTCATGATTCCTGCAATACTCCAGTGCCTGACGGCCATTGGTGAATTCCCCAACCAACAGATAATCCGAATCCAGCTTTTCAATTTTCTTCTTTATCCACTGTCTGGTAATACTTTCATCATCAACAACAATTATTTTTATCATATCACACACTTTCCCTCGGTATTTTCGTTCTCTCTTCTTCCATTTGCTTCTGCACCGGTAAACACACTTCTATACATAACCCTCCATGATCCATTTGTATAACTTTCAAGCCATATTCCTCCCCAAAGAATAACTGAAGTCTTTCCTGAACGTTTTTCAGTCCGATACTACTTACCTGTTCTTTTCGTTTGTTGCCTGAAGGTTCATCCAGAATCTGCCTTATTTTTTCTACATTAGCTCCCTCGCCGTCATCTAACACACGAATTACGATTGTATCATCCTTCCGTTTTCCTACAATCATAATATGTCCCATTCCTTCTTTTTCACTAAAGCCATGAGAAATTGAATTTTCTACAAGCGGCTGTATGGAAATTCGTGGAATCAGACACTCCATAACCTCTTCATCTACTTCTATTTTCCATTCAAACGTATTCTGATAACGATTTTCCATCAAAACAAGATAGTTCTCCAATGCCTGCAGTTCTTCTTTTATCGGAATCAGCTTTCTATAATCTGAAAATGTTCTTTTCAGCAGCTTTACCAATGCTATCAGCGATTCCTCCGCTTTTTCTTCCATTCCCATTTCAATCTGAAATCGGATTGACGCCAATGTATTATATAAGAAATGCGGATTGATTTGTGCCTGCAGAGCCTGCAATTCCAGTACTCGTTTTTCCTCATCCTTTTCTTTCAGCTGTTCAATCAATTGTTCAATTTTTTCAATCATCATGTTGAACTGCTGACTGAGTTCCCCAAACTCATCCAGATTTTCCACTTCTGTACGAACACTGAGATCGCCTTTATAAACATTTCGCATATCACGCTTTAGTTTCCTCACAGGCCGACTGATATAACGTGAATCAAATATAGACATAACAATCTCAAGAATAAAGAATGCAATCAACGCAAGGATAATCCATACATAACCTTTGATTATACTCCATGCCATTCCCTGTCTGTTCTCATACATGATTATCTTCCATTCCGTAGATGGATTGGTCACAAAATACACTTGTGACTGCATACCATTTACCTTTGCCTGAAAATATCCATGATCGTATTCAACAATTTTATATATATAGCTTTCTGATGTTATTTTTTTGCCGATCATTTCCTGATTTGTTGAAGTAATAATCACTCCCGCATCGTCCATCAGCATTACTTCCTGATTGTCCTGTTCAATTCCTCCCTCGAATATGCCTTGTATATCTTTACGTGTAATATTTACATCAAGAACCCCTACATAACGCCCACTGTTGAAATTTTTGATCAACCGGATAGCTCTTACAGCACTCTCCTCATTCAACGACTGGAATTCTTCACTTTGATATGTTGGAATATATCGAATTTTACTTTTTCCGTCCAGTATTGCAAACCATTCCTCCTGTTTCAGTTTCTCCAAATCCGGATACTTTGTTTTAACCTGACTGACGTTTTCTGAGATAGAATAATTGCATCCGTTTTCTCCCAGAATTTTCAAGTCACATTTCTTATTGCTGCTGGGATACTTATTCTGCTGCAAAAATTCTGTTATTGTTCTTGTTGTAGTTACCCTCTCATATTCATTTTGAAAGTTTTCCTTTGATATCAGACGATTGATTTCATAATCCCCCATAATACTTTCTGAATACATTACAATACTGTTGAGATAATTCTCCATACTGGTATTGATTTGATTAAGAATTACAATTCTGGACTGGTTTAATCGCCTGTTACCTTCGGTATTGATCAAAGAAACAATACAGACACATAAAATAAGACATGGCAACACAAAAAAGCACATATTTGTTACCAATATTCTATGTTGTAATCTCATTGGCTTTCTTCTTATTTTCATACTCAAATCAACTCCTGAAGTCTGGGAACCGCATACATAAAAAAGTTACGATATGCGTCACAATAATAATTTTTCCCTCTTTCCCCTTCCGGTGTATCTACGCAATTTCTTCTGCAGCCGTTTCTGCACAAATAGAACCATTCACATTTTCCACATTCTTCCGGTATTTTTTTTGAAAAATCCACAAAAAGAAGTTCTTTTCTTCTATTATTGATTTCTTCCCACGAATTTTCCTTGAGATTTCCTAACTTCCAATTATCCAATACATAAAAATCACAAGGATACACACTGCCATCCGCTTCTATCACCCATTGCAATCCACAGCTTCCCCGTATATTACAACTTTCCGGTTGCCCACCGCTGAGTATGACCAACAGATTCATGAAATATCGATTATACACATAATTTCCCTGTCTCATATCATGATACCAACAGTCAAACACACTTTTTAAAAAATACTCATATCTCTGTGGAGTTAGCGAAAAACCATATTTTCCAGGGGCTTCTCCTAACGGATCCAGACACTCAATGTATTGCTGATAACAGATACCATTTCCCTTAAAATAGCGATAAATTTCTGATGCATGCCTCGCTGAAGTTCCTGTTACTACAGACAAAATGTTAAACCGTATTTGATATAGACGCATTTTATCAATGGTCTGACATACTTTTTGATATGTTCCCCGACCATGAATATCCACTCTCCATCTGTCATGAATTTTCTGGGTTCCATCTAAAGATATTCCTACGAGAAAATCATTTTCTTTTAAAAACGGATACCATTCCTCATCAAGTTCATATCCATTCGTTTGAAGATTATACTGTATTGTTATATTTCTTGAATTTAATTCCTGCACCGTTTTTATAAACATCCTAAAATAATCAATACCTGCTAAAGTTGGTTCTCCTCCCTGAAAAGTAAAACCACATTCTTCCTCTGCTGCTTCCAATGCTTTCTGTATTACACACTTCATAGTATCATATGTCATTTTTCCATATGATGCCGTTTCTCTGTTTTTTGTTTCGTCTGCATAAAAACAATATGCACAGCGCATATTACAATTTCCAGATACAGGCTTTATCAATAAATGTATTTTTTTCATTTTTCTGCTCTCTTCACTTCTTTTTTACATTGTAACATACTACGATTATATTCGACATATGCTAATCTTTTCCATTTTTTGTATAATTGTTCTGTCATATCCATAAAACAGTCCTTGCATCTTATTTTCCTTTTCATTATAATAGTCGATAATCAATCTAAAGGAGCTTATTTCATATGAAAAAGCAGAAAACGCTTTTGTTTTTCCTGATTCTCGTAATCTGTATTGTTGTATTTTGGACAGGGGACAGACCCCTGTCCATACTGAAAAAGCAGCAGGAACCAATTGCGGAAACAGGGTTTTATCTGAATACAGTAGTCACTATCACCATATACGATTCACAGGATACCTCACTTTTGAAAGAATGTATGGAAATCTGCCAAAATTATGAAAATCAATTCAGCCGCACCATTCCCACCAGTGAAATATTCCGGCTGAATCACGGAGAACTTGCAGATGCTCAGAAGGTATCACATCTGTCACCAGAAACTGCAGAACTGATTCAAAAAGGTCTGTATTTTGCCGAACTTTCAGGCGGTGCTTTTGACCCTACCATTGGTCCCGTGTCTTCACTTTGGGATTTTACCTCAGATGAACCTGCAATTCCTTCCGACAGTGATATTCAGTCTAATCTTCCACTCGTTGATTATGAAAAAATTTCTCTTGTCGGTCAGGAGATTTCTTTTAATCAGGACGGGATGCAGCTTGATCTGGGCGCTATCGCGAAGGGATATATTGCGGATCGTATCAAAGAGTATCTGCTTTCACAAAATGTTCAAAGTGCCACGATCAATCTGGGAGGAAATGTTTTGTGTATCGGTTCCAAACCAGATGGTTCTCCTTTCCGTGTTGGAATCCAGAAACCTTTTGATGACAGAAATACGTACATTGCCATAGTAGAAGTCACCGATGGTTCTGTCGTAACTTCCGGCAATTACGAGAGATACTTTGAGAAAGACGGGAAACTGTATCATCATATTCTGAATCCTTCTACTGGATATCCTTATGAAAACGGACTCACTTCCGTCACCATACTGTCTGATATTTCTGTGGACGGAGACGGACTCAGCACCTCCTGCTATGCACTTGGATTAGAAAAAGGAATGGAATTGATTGAGAATCTTCCGGGTGTGGAGGCACTTTTCATCACGGAAGACGGAGAGATGCATTATAGTGAGAATTTTCCACGTAACTGAGAATAGGACAGGGGTCTGTCCCCTGTCCTATTCTATCATTTCACGAAGTTTTTCCACCACTTCGGTCAGTCTTTGTATATTTCCTGCAGTATCACCATGGATTTCCAGAGAGTGGTTGCACCCGGGAAATATTTTTCCTGTTTTATCCGGATACTCAAAAGCTGCTTTTTCTACCAGTTCTTTACTGATATAGGGATCGCCGGTACCGGCAACAAAAAGCCCTGAAAAATCTTCCAGATATGGCAGTGTCAGAGGGATCGGGGTCATCCAGAAATGTCTTACTGTCTTTTTATCCCATTCCAGCTCTTCCTGAATTTTGCATGCGATCACGGTTCCGATACTTTTGGATATCATCAGAATGTCTTCATATTTTGTTGAATCAATTTCTTTCATCTGTGCCAGAATCCGTTCCTTTGCAGTGACAGCCACCGGAATCAGATCCTCCATGGTTCTTCCCCGGAAATTATGAATATCCGTGCCATAATCCAGACGTATCTCTTCATAACCATACTCCCCTGCAAGCTGCGCCGTATAGTACAAAAGTGGTTTGGCACAGGTGTACCCGACGCCTGGAAAGATTATTGCGAGTTTTTTTCCCATACTATTCTCCATTCTGTTAGGACAGGGGACAGACCCCTGTCCTAGACCTGATTCATCATACTTTCTTCCTGTTTTCAAAATAGATAAACTTGTCAATCGCATCCAGGATATCTGCGAACTCTTCTCTCGGAGCAAGTTCTACATATTTTTGTAATATTTCTTCCTCCCGTTCTTTAAAACGGCCATAAAATATGTCAAACAGATTATGTCCTCTGAGAAATATTTTGATTTCTTCCATATGTGCTTTTAAGTCATCCACTGTTTCGAAATTTTTTCCGATTACCTCTGTCAGGTGTCTGCCGCTTCGTATTTTATAAAGATATTCTTTCCATTTTGCAAGGAGGGTCTGATAAAATTCTTCCTCAGAACGAATCACACCAACCTGTGTCATAATACGTGGGTTGAGAAAATAATTCTCAAATGAATAATACTTTAAAATCAATACGTTTTGAAGACGTACCCTCGGCAGTGCATCAATATCTTCCCTGTTTCTCTCTTCATAATATCTGCAAAGCTGATGCTGCAGTTCTTTCCGGTCCTTGCCATCTCCGTCCCGAATCATCAAAAACTGATCTTTCAGGTACACTTGATTGATATATTTCAGATTGGCATAGGTCTTGATATTGGTACAACTGTTGGTATTGATGATGGCAATCCTAATCAATTGCCCGTTCTGATCGCAGGTCTCAGCGTAATACTTTCGGATCAACATTGGCAAACGACTTTTATCCTGCTTACCTTCCACAATAAAAACGAAATCCACGTTCATCAAATCTCCGGCCGAATATCCCAGATCATTCAAAATCCGGCTGATATCTGTTCTTTCCGCAACAGATGAACAGCCTTTTTCATCCAAAAGAATCTGTCGAATCTGCCGGGTATTAAAATTCGAAAGTAAATTGGGTGAATGGGTGGAAAATATCACCTGGTTTTTCTTAGAAAGACGGTACAATATTTTTCCAGCTACCTTCTGCATTTGAGGATGAAGAAAAATCTCAGGTTCCTCTACTATTACAATTCCCTGATTCTGTCCGTTTCCCTGTGCATAAGTTTCCAGAAGTGAAAGCATATAAACACTTCGCATTCCATTTCCCATCTTTTCAACGGGTTTTGTCAAATTCTGTCCCGGACTGTACGTTTCCGCGGTTACCGAGAGCATCCGTTCCATATCCCGGTTCATAGAGTATCGTATTTCTTCCTGACCGCCGTTTCTTCTGAAATTCTCATTTAATTTTCTGGAAAAATCATCCAGATTCAGCTGATATAACTTATAATCCAAAAGCTTTGCAGCTTCAAAAGCATTCAGTTCATCTACTGATTTCTGTGAGATCAGACCCATACATTCAAAACAATGACGACATTTTTTTGAACGGTCGAAAATACAGCAATCTGATCTCATTTGCTTGATCAGATCGTCTTCCATCCACAAAAGCAGATCATTTTGAAATTGATCAAGATCTCGCTGGGTGTCTACATAATATATTCGAGGAATTATCTCACGAATATGTGGATTGTTCTTTTTCTCCCCGTCTGAATAGAAGATGTCGCCATTGTATTTTGCCAGATATGTGAATGTGAAAATTCCATTCTGATAAGAAGGAAGCTTTTTCTGAAATTCTTTCTCCCATGCAGCAAACCGACGGTAACGACTCACAAGTCCCTGTTTCTGGAAAGAGAGAAGATCCTCCCTGGTAATTTCCAGTTCCATCCGTATGCTGACGGGAGGATGCCCTTCCCGAAAATCTTCCGGTTCGAGCCTGTAGTCTCCTCCGACAGCCCGGATGGCATCCAGGACAGCGGTTTTTCCGGTACTGTTCTTCCCAACAAGGATCAATGCATTTTCCAGATTTTCCAGGCTGATTTCCTGAATGGATTTAAAATTTTTTATGTTGAGTTTGATAATCTTCATGATACCGCCTCCTGCCGGAAACATTTCTGATATTTTCAGTATATCCCTAAAATTGTATTTTCTCAACATTCATTCAAAAATCCGACTAAAATAATTCAAAGTGCACCCTTTTTATTTTTTCTGCGGTCTCCTGAAGTATCTGGGCCCGGTTTCCGAAAATTCTCACTGCCAGATCTCCCTGAGAAAGGCAGGTAACACCACCTTCACATTCTGTTTCCTCTTCAAGGATTTCCCATATTTGATCCTGCTGCTCCGTTTTCTTTGCCGATACCGACAGAAATATATTTGCCATGTGACTATACCCTTCATACATACCGATTCCTTCCATCGGCATTTTCTCCGGTTCATACCGGGTATTGTCACGATAAATCAAATGGTCATCCCGATAAATCCGCACTTTGGATGAAAAGCGGCGATAGGCAAACCTTTCCTCATGGGCATTTCTTCCACAGGTAATGATTTCCAAAAGAAACAAACGGGAACTCTCATCCGCCAGTCTTATCTCCATATCACTGTCAAAAGCAGAACCACCAAAAGGAATAACCGGCTGAGGATAATAACACAGACTGGAATTCGGTGCTGTCTGAATCTTTATTTTTCTTGCAGCAGAACCGCCTTCCATTTTATGTATCTTTTCGAAAGACTGGGATAGAATTTCCAGATTTGCTCCTTCTTCAACCTGATATTCAAACTCCTGGCAGTCTCCTCGCATAATCCCTGCGGAAGCACAAAGGGGCATCACCTGAATACCCCCATCCTTCTTTTCGAAAGGAGTCATAATCTTATACGGAGCAGTAAAATACACGTCTTTCAGTATGGTTTTTCCATCTTTTGCACCCGCACGAATACAGATTTTCGAAATCTTTCCAAATCTGTTTTCTGATTCTCCAAAATTTTTCTGTGGGTTTTCCATGGATTTCTCCTCTCTACATTCCTTCTAACAGCACATTCTTTTTAATCCATTTCACTACATCATCCACGTGTTCATCATCACGAATGTTGGTGAAAATGAATGGCCGCTGCCCTCTCATCTTTTTAGAATCACGATCCATCACTTCAAGGCTTGCACCTACATATGGTGCAAGATCAATTTTGTTAATCACGAGCAGATCCGAACGGGTGATTCCCGGTCCGCCTTTTCTCGGTATTTTATCCCCTTCTGCCACATCAATTACAAAAATTGTCGCATCAACGAGTTCCGGACTAAAAGTTGCCGAGAGATTATCTCCACCACTTTCAATAAACAATATCTCAATATCAGGAAATCTCTCCATCATTTCATCCACTGCTTCCAGATTCATGGAGGCGTCTTCACGAATAGCCGTATGGGGACATCCTCCAGTCTCTACGCCAATGATTCTTTCTACCGGAAGTACACTGTTTTTCGCCAAAAACTGTGCATCCTCCTTAGTATAAATATCATTGGTAATCACTCCAAGACTGTATTGCCCTGCCATTTTTCTGGACAAAGCTTCGATCAGTGCTGTTTTCCCGGAACCTACCGGACCGGCAACTCCTATTTTAACGTATGACATCTCATTTTCCTCCATTCACCCTGACGGTATACTTGTTTTCCTGAAAATCAGGACATATAAATTCTTGAATACAGTTTTTCATGCTGGATTCCCCGGATATCAAATCCTGGTGCGGACAGGCAAAGATCCTCTTCTGTCCATTTTAACACTTCCGAAAGGATTTCCTGAAAACAGCCATAACAGCCTGACAGTATTTTCTGTCCGGAACTCTGACTTAAAGGAATCGTTTTTACACAGTTTGTGACCATGGCTGACGTCTGTGCATACAGATAATGAGACAGCGTGTTTTCCAGATCCAGCCGAAATGCAGCACAAAACACTCCGTACACGCAACAGTGACTTATGATTTTTCCTTTTCTCGCAGTCAGATAATCATGAAAAATTCCCTGTTTTGTTATTTCAAGTTCCAGTTTCTCTATGGTCTTTGCAAATCTTGAACCCATTTTTCTGGATGCTTCCCTCTGTTCCACAGGAAGTCTGGACACTTCAAGAATCTCTTCCAGATGCATAAGCTTTTCCAGATTATTCTCCATGGCAGATTCATAGGCAAGTCGTACCGCCAGAAGTTCCGTATACGCCAGATTCCATTTCAGCTTATGCAACACATATTCTTCTGCACTTTCTTCATCATGAACAATTCCTTTCTGGATATATGTTTCCAATCCCTGGGAATGAGAATATCCCCCAACAGGAAAAAGCGCATCATTTACCTGCAGCAGATAAAAAAGTTTGTCAGACATAATCTCCTCCCACTCTCATCAATGATGATGGTTGTGAACAGAGGCCGATATTCTCCGGTCAAAATCCAGCTTTTCTGTTTTTTTCACTGCCGTAACGCCATGAATCTTTGACAGCATAACCATCATGGGTTCATTATAAATTGTTATGAACGTATCTTCCGTTCCCCAAAAAAGCGGTGCATGTCGGTTGCCAATCTCATAACAAACTTTGGCAGCCATTTTTTCATGTCCTTCCATCAGAGAAACCTGAATAATCTCACATGGAGGTGTATTTACAGCGATGACCAGGTTCTCATCACTATAGATTACATCCCCCTGAAGCAGCCCTCGAGTCAAAACAGAATCATCCATTCTGATTCCTACTTCTCTTCCCTTTTGTCAGTTACTTTCCTGTGAATCTTTTTAAAAGCTTCATGCCACTCTATATCCACATATTCCAGTTTTCTGCCGGAAATATCCGTCTCTTCCAGCTTACCTAAAATCTGTTCGCACAGCATATTTGTCTCCTCTCCAAATGTTCTACCACAGATTCAGAAGCATCATCACTCCCGGAATCCAGGCTGTCACGATTCCTTCAAACACCTGTAGTGCCGGGACGAATTTACCCAGCTTCTTTCCCATAATATCTTCCACAAAAGCTGTTCCCCACAGAATTGCCCACAGGTACCAGATTACAGCCCAGCGAATATCCGGTGTAATTCCCAGAGCAGCACTTCCGGTAAAACCTTCAATGGTTCCAAACACAACTGCGTTTATTGCCACAAATGTAGAAAACCATGCAAAAGGAATCGGACTTAATTTCAGGATATTATTGAATGCCACAAACAGATAGGTAAAGCAGAACAAAAGACCTGTTCCTGCTGCATAATAATTTCCCTGTACCAGATTTACCAGATTTATAAATAAAGACAGGCCACCTGTGAGAATATTCATCACTGCAGCCGATTTTCCATCTACCTTGTAAAGATTGCACATACCATTGTTGATCAGTACAATTCCCACAAATAACAGACAAACACCTAACATCGTTCTCTCCTTCTTTCTTTTTTCATAATAACGGCGGTGAAAGGCTCAGCCGTCCTTTCACCGCACTCCTCAATGCTATTTTTGATCAGAACAGACTGTAAAGCTGGGTAAGCGGCAGTTTCTCTGCCGGTTTGGATGTTACAGCTTCCCCATCTACCGTAACTTCATAAGTCTCCGGATCTACCGTGATAACCGGTGTCCGATCATTATATACCATGTCTTTTTTACTGATATTTCTGCAGCCACTTACCGGAACAACCGTTTTTTCCAGACCATACTGTGATTTCACATCCGCATCCATGGCAGCTTTTGATACAAACGTAAGACATGCCTCAGCTTTTGCTTTTCCATGTGCAGCAAACATCGGCTGATAGAAAATTGGCTGGGTTGTAGGAATGGAGGCATTTGCATCACCCATTTTCGATGCAATAATCATACCGCCTTTGATGATAATATCCGGCTTTGCTCCAAAGAATGCAGGATTCCAGAGTACCAGATCCGCAAATTTTCCTTTTTCCACAGAACCTACATACTCAGAAATTCCATGGGTGATTGCCGGATTAATGGTATACTTGGAAATGTATCTTTTTACCCGGAAATTGTCATTTCCCTTTCCCTCATCTTCAGGAAGTGCTCCCCGCTCATCTTTCATTTTACTTGCGGTCTGCCAGGTACGGGTAATGACTTCACCGACACGTCCCATTGCCTGAGAATCCGAACTCATCATACTGAAAATTCCCATATCATGCAGAACATCTTCTGCAGCAATGGTTTCCGGACGAATCCGTGAATCAGCAAATGCCACATCCTCCGGAATCTTTTTATCCAGATGATGACAAACCATCAGCATATCCAAATGTTCATCCAATGTATTAACTGTATAAGGCATGGTAGGATTGGTAGAAGACGGAAGTACATTTGTTGCTGCCGCCGCACGGATAATATCCGGTGCATGCCCACCGCCTGCTCCTTCCGTATGATAAGTATGAATGGTTCTTCCTCCGATAGCCGCAAGGGTATCTTCCACACATCCTCCCTCATTCAAAGTATCCGTATGAATAGCCACCTGCACATCATATTCATCCGCCACATTCAGGCAATGATTGATTACTGCAGGAGTTGCACCCCAGTCTTCATGAATCTTCAGCCCCATAGCACCGGCTTTTACCTGTTCAATCAGCGGTTGTTCATCGGAACAATTTCCTTTTCCCAGAAATCCCAGATTCATCGGATATTCCTCTGCCGCCTTCAGCATCATTTTCAAATTCCATGGGCCCGGTGTACAGGTTGTAGCGTTTGTTCCATCCGCCGGACCGGTACCACCTCCGATCATGGTAGTCACACCGCTGTACAGAGCACAATCAATCTGCTGCGGACTGATAAAATGAATATGGGTATCAATGCCACCTGCTGTGACAATCATTCCTTCACCGGCCAATGCCTCCGTCGAAGCTCCTACTGTCATCCCCGGTGTTACACCATCCATAATATCAGGATTGCCTGCCTTTCCTATTCCTCTGATTTTTCCGTCTTTGATACCGATATCGGCTTTTATAATTCCTGTAGAATCCACAATCAACGCATTGGTAATGACCAAATCCAGATCACCATCCTTACTGCACGTTTTTACAGACTGTCCCATACCGTCACGGATTGTTTTTCCGCCTCCGAATTTTACTTCATCTCCATATCTGGTATAATCTTTCTCCACCTCTATCACCAGGCTGGTATCAGCCAGACGCACTTTATCCCCCGTCGTGGGGCCGTACATTGCTGCATATTTACTGCCGGAAATTTTGACGCTCATTCTTATCCCTCCTAACACTTTTCTTTATACAAATCCTTTTAATTTTGCATTTTCCATAGAAACCGTTTTTGTATCTTCTGTTGCCCGGGCACAGGTCAAATCATTCAGTCCAAACACTCTTTTTCGTCCTCCCATCGCCGTAAGCTGCACTTCCTTTTCCTCTCCCGGTTCAAAACGGACGGAAGTACCGGATGGAATATCCAGATGAAATCCATATGCCTTTTCTCTGTCAAAGGACAGACATTTATTTACTTCAAAAAAATGATAATGAGAGCCTACCTGAACCGGACGATCCCCTTTATTTGCCACCACAACCTTTACTGTGTCCTTGCCTTCATTTAACGTAATCTCACGATCTGCCGGAATAATTTCACCAATTTTCATATGATTGCCTCCTTACTGAATGGGATTATGTACAGTTACCAGTTTTGTTCCGTCAGGAAATGTAGCTTCTACCTGAACTTCACCAATCATATCCGCTACACCTTCCATAACATCTTCTTTGGTAAGAATCTTTGTTCCAAGCTGCATCAATTCCACCACGGTTTTTCCGTCACGTGCAAGCTCCAACAGTTCAGAGCTAATATATGCCAGTGCTTCTACATAATTCAGTTTCAGCCCTCTCTCCTTTCTCTCTTTTGCCAGATTTCCGGCCATATGAAGCATAAGTTTCTCCTGTTCTTTTGGGTTCAAACGCATAATAATCCTCCTCTCAGATAATAATGTATGATTTTCCGCAGAAAAAAACAGGCAATGAAATCATTTATGACTTCATTGCCTGTTTTTTTCTGTCGTCTATCATATTGTCTGCATTATATTATAATAATTCTTTTTTCGTCAAGCTTTTTTTATTGTTCACGCGCCACTATTCCGCGAGGTGATTTCGTGTTGTAAACACGTAAATCCCGAGACATATGGCGCGAAATGATGCATTTTGCATCATTTCTGTGCATCGCGAAGCGTGTTGCTGGTCACGGAGTGAACAGTAACCTGCTATTTATTGTGTTTCAGCCATTCGACAGCGCAGTGTGCCATACATGCCGCACCGGTCGGACATACCTCTTCATTAAACTGTACTTTGGGATTATGTGCTCCGTAAGTTCCCCGTTCATCCAGATATCCTGCAGAAATATACATAAACGTCGAAGGTACTTTTTCTGCAACCACAGCAAAATCCTCCGATGCGCTGGAAGATGCACCCGGATATAAGGTAAGTCCCGGAATCGGAAGTTCTTTCATATATCCCACCATCTCATCTGTCAACTCCGGATTACAAATCAGAGGTGGTACTTCCGAAATCATTTCAATTTCAACACTTCCACCATAAACCTCTGCCGTTTTCTGCGAAACTTCTTTCATCCTGCGAACCAGAAGTTCTCTCGCTTCCGGTTTATTCGTACGAATCGTTCCCTGCAGCACTGCTGTATCCGGAATGATATTGGCTGCTGCACCGGCCTGAAACTGCCCGATTGTCAGTACACAGGAGTGATTTGGATCACTTTCTCTTGCGATCAGTTCCTGAAGAGCCAGATGAATATGCACACCAATATTAATCGGATCAATAGAATTCTGCGGATATGCTCCGTGGGCACCTTTTCCGTAAATTGTGATCTTAAATCCATCCACAGAAAACATCATGGTATCTTTGTCATTGTACATGCAAAGTCCCATAGGCAGCTGCCCTGCCGCTACATGATAAGCAAGAGCCGCATCCACTTTCGGATTTTCTAATATGCCTGCTTCGATCATATCCTTGCTGCCCTCAAATGTTTCTTCTGCAGGCTGGAACATAAATTTAACAGTTCCCTCCAGAGAATCCTCATTTTCTTTCAGCATTTTTGCCGCTGTCAGCAGCATAGCCGCATGGAAATCATGACCACAGGCATGGTTTTCCGTACCTGTCGGGCATGCAAATGTTTCTCCGCTTTCTTCCGGCATCGGAAGTGCATCCATATCTGCCCGAAGAAGCAGAACCTTTCCTCCATGCCCCAGAACCGCTGTCACACCATGACCACATTTCTGAGGATTCAGTCCGTATTCTGTAAGTTTTTCCATGACATAAGCCTGTGCTTTCGGCATGTCCAGACCAACTTCCGCATTTGTATGGAAATATCTGCGATTTGCTACAATTTCTTCTTTTAATTCTAACGCTCTCTCATAAAAATTCATTGTCATCCCTCACAGTCCTTAAAATTATTCAAGACGAACACTCGTGAGACTTGGCGCGCGATTCTGGTCAGCTTTTGCTGACATCTTTTCTTTCAGAATCGCTGTGCATACTCGCGAAGCATTTAACTCAGTGGGAAAGTAAACTCCCACTGACTTAAAACACATTATAGCACCCTGTTTAAAAAAGTGAAGTCCGGAATTTTCTATACTCTATTATTCTACCCCATGTTTTTGGCAAATATCCTGAAGACAACATTTATCGCAATAGGGTTTTGTCCTTGCGGTACAGACATCTCTTCCATGGAATACCAGTCGGTGACAGAAGTCACTTCCCTCTTCCGGCGGTATAATTTTCCATAAAGCCATCTCCACTTTTTTGGGCTCCTTAATTCCGTCAACCAGGCCGATCCGGTTGGTCAAGCGAATACAATGCGTATCAGTCACGATCGCAGGCTTTCCGAATACATCTCCCATGATCAGATTGGCGCTTTTTCGTCCCACACCGGGAAGTTTTAAAAGTGCATCAAAATCATCCGGTACCTTTCCGTCATATTGTTCATTCAGAATTTTCATACAGGCACTAATGTCCCTTGCTTTGCTTTTACCAAGACCACAGGGCCGTACGATTTTCTCAATATCTTCCACATCTGCTTCAGCCAGCGCTTTCACGCTGGGATATTTTTCATACAGTCCTTCTACCACCACATTTACTCTGGCATCCGTACACTGTGCTGCCAGCCGGACACTTACCAGAAGTTTCCATGCCTGATCATAATCCAGCGTGCATCCCGCATCCGGATACTCCTTTTTTAATCGTTCAATTACTTCCAATGCCAGTTCTTCTTTTGTCATAATAATCTCCTACTGTTTTGCCCTAAATGCCTCCGACAGTCCATTCTGCTGCCTTGTTCTTTTTATAACCAGTATAAAGAATTTCATACAAAATTACAACCCAAACACTTTTTCTTCCCAGACAATCCCAAACGTTCCGCAGTACAACGTATTTTACCAAAAGAAGCATAACAGGTTCTTTCTTTTTTCCTGTTATGCTTCTTTTTTATTCTCATCTTCACTTTTCTTCTGTTTGAACACAATCTGGGCAATCCATTTGCGATTGCGAAACCAGATACGGAATATCCATTTACGAACCGGAAAGAGCAGCATCCAAATGCGGAACAAAATACTCCATTTTAATTGACTGCAGTCAATTGTCTTCCCCTTACGGATCACCTTACATACTTTGGCAACAATACTGTCGTATCGCATAGGCGGATCTCGAAATAAATTTCCATCACCAGTTGTCTGAAAATAATCCTTTTTTAAACAGGTGATGCGGTGCAAAATATATCGTTCTTCCGAAACACGATATAAAATAATATCTCCGATTTTTACATTTTTCTTGTCAGTTTTTTCTACAATCACCTGATCTCTTCCGTGACAAAGAAGAGGCCACATACTCATGCCGGTTACAGTAAAAGCAGCCTGCCGGTTCTGGGCAAGCTGCTCGCTTATCGCTTCGAACAGAATTCTGGAAGAAATCCATTTTCTTTCGTTTTGCATATTATAATTCCTCCAAAGACTTATAAAGCACATGAACAGCTTCCAGTTCTGGACGACATCGAAGACGAATAACCGGAATTGTATGCAAAAATTGATCTAACATTCCCATTGCTTTATTCGTCATTTCCCTGTTCCATGCGGGATATTGCAAATGAGGAAGGACAGCGCCAAAAGCCTCCAGATCCATGATACGGTGCGCTTCATTTTGACTTCCACGTTCCAAGACTACAAAAGCTTTCAGGGGAACACTTCGATTGATCTGTTCACCACTGGTTCCGGACCATGGGAGGCCAAATCCAGTCCACGTTCCGTCCTTAACATAACACGAAGTACGATCCCCATTAATAATCAGCGCATTCCTGTAATCCCTCCACAAACGGGCATGGGTTGTTTTGCCTGTACCGGAAGAAGCTGAAATGATAATACCATGCCCCTGATGTTCCATCAGGACACCATGAAAGGTCAAAATACCGTGCTTTAAAAAGGGACCTTGGATCATCTGGCCCAGGTACTCAAAAGCCAGATGACCTGAAGTTTTACTATGATCCTGTAGCAAAGAAATCCTGTCCCATAAAGATGAAGTTGTATATCGCAGTATTACTTCATTGTTTTTTATACGGAAATACTCCCACAAAGTCCTCCCGTCTGAAGTAGAAAACACTCTGCTATTAAAAAATCCTGCCTGTTTCTCCCATAGCAAATCCTGAGGGATCCATTCGTCTTCTACAACCGACAACGAAACAGAAAGATCACACTCTGGCACCGGCAATGAGATACGGTACGGATCTATTTTCCATTTCCATGTATTCCAAAGATCTAAACTTTTGCAAGCTTCGATTGAAACAATAACTGAACCAATCTGATAAAACACCACTGTATCCATACCGTATACAATCAACTCATTTCGCCAGGTGTATCAGGAAAATTATTTTCCCCTTTAAATGGCTGACCGTAGGAGCCACCACTTACCTCCAAAAGCTTCCCATATGCCTCGTCACTACATTTGCAGAGCCCCACTTTCAGCTGTACAGCTTCCCGCCTCGATTGTAAAAGCGACATAGCCTACTCCCACTGTATCATAATATTTATATCCTGTACCATGGTTTCCCCAACATTTATCTGCTATATTTTCCTGATTCTCCAATGACACAAACGTCATTTTCGGTTTTTCGTATGTTTTTGACATCATTATATTCCTCCTTACCTTACCAATTGTTGAATAATCTTTGCATCCTGACAGAAGTATTCAGGACATCCATCTATTTTTCCTGTCTCAGCGATTTTTGATGCAATACAGCAATTGCATACCTTTTTGCTTTGACATTGTTCGCATTGTTCATTCTGCTGTACTGGATGCACAACAGTTGGAAAATGCTCCCATGCAGTTTTCAACCCTTCGTGCAGGGCATTTGTTTCAAAGATCCCAAGCATCTGGCATCCCAACAATTTACCATCCCATGAAATCGTGTAATCCCTCATTCCCGCATCGCATCCAAACAGCGTCAGTTTTGAACTTTTAGATCCAGTTGTATTTGTCGGCTTGTCATTCCACCTGAGGTACACATTTTCATCATCGTACACATCACCCACACATTTTTTAATCTGATTTATACTTCGGCGCAGTGCAAGTCTCACATTGTCTTCCGGGTCAAGCCTGCAAGACTCCACATCCGCGCAGGCACCCCGTACTGCTTTTGTAACAATACGTGTCTGTGTAAGCATAATATACTCTCCAAATTCTGAATGGATAAAATCCTCCATGGCATCTATATCATGATAATTGTCCTTAATAATCGTCGTACGAAACTGTATCAGAGAGGGAAGTTCTAATAGCATATGCATGCCTTTCACTGCCTGCTGAAACGCCGCTCTGTTTCCACATACAGTCTCATAAATTTCAGGATCTGATCCATACAGAGTGATTCCTATCTTATGTGGCGGATACTTTTTCAGCGTCTCCATAATCTTTGGTGTCACTAAAGTAGCATTTGTATACAGGGTGGTAATGAAACCTTGCTTATAGATTCCTTCCCAGATCTCACAAAAATCCGGGCGTATCATCGGCTCCCCACCAGTAATCAACAAAGAACCGGTTCCTGCTTCCGCCGCCTGTCTTGCCATATCGATCCACTGCTCTGCCGTCAGTTCCTTCGCCATCAATTCTGGATTTTCCCTGTCGTCATGGCGGAATAAACACATCTTGCAGTGAAGATTACAGCGGACCGTTAATTCGAATGTTCCATTTTTCGGAATTCTTTTCGGCATTTCAGTTAAGATCCGCATGGTATTTTGTTTTTCCATTTACTGTATCACCACCATATTATGCTCCTTTAGCAACTGAATGAAATCCAGAACATCCTGTACAGCTATTTCATGATTGATTCCATATTTTTCTTCAAGTACCTGTTCCAGCTCCCCAAGTTTGCTTGGTTGCTGCAGCTTCGCCCACAAATCCGCAGCACTCTCATTGATTTCGATATACCCATTAAAATTTGCGATGTTGGAACCTACAGATATCAAAACATCCGAATCCGCTATTTTCCGATGAATATAATTTTCAGAAGCCTGATACGTCTTTTGAAACTTATATCCTGCCTGTTCCAATTTCATTTTCAATTCAGCATTTGATAACTGATCTACATCACCAAGTCCATTTAAATCAATTGGGATAACGGACATCTCTGGTGATTCCCATTTTAATTTCATCACATATCCCCCCTTTCAAAGCGAAAAAACGTGTTATCATTGGAATTTGCAGATGCAAACTGTTGTTAAAGAAACTACTTTCAGCGCAATTGAAAGTAGGCTCATCAAATAGTACACTTTTTGATATAACATCTCTGCTTTAAATAGAAAATCAGTATAATTACTTTGGTATTACTACAGTCATTCATAAAAATTTCAATTCCCCCCTTGATATTTATTAAAAATTCACTTATAATATGTAAGGATAATAGTTCTCAAAAAGTGTACTTTATGAGAGCTTTCTTTTTTGTTTTTCATTTCTTTATGCCAATCTGTATTCCTGAAGTCTGCGATAAAAAGTGGCTTCGCTCATTCCACATGCTTCCATCACCTCCTGTGTTGTGATTTCTTTTTTCTCCCATTTTTTTATCATCTGTCCAAAATTATCAGGGGTTTTAATTGCCGGTCTTCCAAATTTGATTCCGCGTGCTTTCGCAGCTGCAATCCCTTCTGCCTGACGCTGCCGGATATTGCTTCGTTCATTTTCTGCCACAAAAGAAAGCACCTGTAAAACAATATCACTGAGAAATGTTCCCATCAGATCTTTTCCCCGGCGGGTATCCAAAAGCGGCATATCCAGTACCATGATATCAATCCCTTTCTCTTTTGTCAGAATCCGCCATTGTTCCAGGATTTCTTCATAATTGCGTCCCAGACGGTCAATGCTCTTAACATAGAGCAAATCATCTTTTTTCATCTTGCGCACCATCTTCTTATACTGTGGACGGTTAAAATTTTTTCCGGACTGTTTATCCATAAAAATATTTTTTTCCGGTATTTCCAATTCCCGCAATGCAATCATCTATCTGTCTTCGTTCTGATCATGACTGCTGACACGGATATATCCATAGATTGCTGTCAAATCGTACTCCTTTCCTACCAGGCATCATCCTACCATCTTCACACCTGGTATTTTTCTTGCATAATGTCTCATTTTTTCGTAAATACTTTTACAAGCAATGAAAAACACGCCACTCTCATACTTTTAGAAATCATGTATAATACCTAAATAATATCGAAAAGTATTAATCAAAAGCAAAAATCACTCAAATACAGAGGTAATAACCCCACATCTGAGTGACAATAATCAATAATGAAATTCCGTCCATAAGGCAAGTTATAGAATCAGATAAATTGAAACCAAAACATTACCTATGGAAATATTATTTGAAAATCAGCAGAATATTATACTTTCCCATTACTGGATTTGTGTTCTTCCAGTAAACCAATTTTGCCATTCAGTAATAGAAAAACTATATCCTGAGACCCTTGATTTTCTTAAAACGAGGATCTCAGGACATAGTTTTTCTGTATAAAGAAAATTTCAAATAATAAAATAGAGTTTTCTCTCTAATTCAAGTCGTTGGAAGCATCTACCACCGCATTTGCTTCGATCTTATTCATAATCCCGTCCACGGTAACTCCCGGATGTGTAACTCGAATCCTGCAGATTTCTTCTACAAATTCAGAGTTAACTCCCAGTTTCTTTGCCATTTGTTCCACGGTCTGGCCTTTCTCCATACCGGTAAGGATTTTTTGGATAACAGCTGCCAGATCTCTTTGGGTGATTTTGGTCGGAGGTACTTCTTTTCCTTCCTGTTGCTCATGAAGGATATCGATTCGCTCCACTTCCCATTTTTCATCTACTAATGTCAGTATTGCCATAGTAATCGGCTGATGAAATCGGCGTTTCCCGCAGCTTCCGGGATTCAGCCACAATCTTCCTTCTTTTTCTTCTTCACTATATTTGTGAGAGTGACCGTATATAATAATCTGAATATCCCTTAAGTTCTTCGGTATATCCTTCTTATTGTGTACGAGAAAAAATTTCACATGCTGTAATTCAAACTGCAAAGTTTCCGGAATTTCTTTTGCCCAGTCTTTATCGTTATTTCCTCTGACCACATAAAACGGAACTTTCTCCCGTCCTGCTCCGGCAATCTCATCCAGTATTTTCTGTGAATTGATATCTCCCGCATGAATGATAGCATCACAGTCGCCGATCATTTCCCGCACCTGTTCCCTGAGAAGTCCGTGCGTATCTGACAATACCGCTATTTTCATTCTATTGTTCATGTCATAGTCTTCTTCTGATCGCCTTTCAGTTCGTAATAAAAAATGTATTGTTGCAGCACGCCCTGATATCCTTTATATCTGCGCATGGGAAATCCCCGCCGATAATGTTTGTCAAGTGCCTGACGGATATGGGTATCTACAGGAAATGCTTCCAGCTTGTGAAGAGCAAACAGGCAGATACAATCCGCTACTTTTTCTCCCACTCCATATAATTTCAACAGTTCCTGTTTTGCGTTTTTATAGGTCATCTTCTGAATCTGTTCCAGATTCACCTCACCTGATACCACACTTCCGGCTGCCCGAACCACATACTTGCTGCGATACCCCAGATTACACGCTTTCAGCGCATCTTCCTCCAGGCCTGCCAATGCCTCCGGCTTGGGAAAGGCATAATATACCCGCCCGTCCGGTGTCCGTTTTTCCTCTCCGTACTGTTCGCAGATATTGTTTATACACCGACGGATTCGGACGATATTATTCTGCTGGGAAATTAAAAATGAAACAATCATTTCCCACAGGTCCTGCTTCAAGATCCGAATCCCGGATCCCAACTGTGCTGCGTGTGTCAGATAAAGATCTCTTGGATTGATACTCGCAATGTATGTCCCATAATCCGTTTCCAGGTCAAAGTATTCTTCCCAGAACTCCTGCAGCTCCCGTTCTGAACAAGAAAAGGTACATATTTGTCCCTGCTGTTCTATCTCAAGATACCGATCCCGGGCAATGATCTGAAATACATGTTTTCTGATTTCCTGCATCCGAAAGCACTGTCCGGAATCACAAATCCGGGAAATATCAAAAAATGGAATTTCTCTTGTTAACATAAAATTCTTTCCTTCACTTCATCAGATGCAAATGCCACATCCACAGCATTTCGCATCATTAAGGCTATCTCTTCATCGGTAATTCCATAATTTTCTTTTACAAAAGAAATTTCTTTATCAAGCGATGTACCACTGACTGTCCGATTGTCCGTATTGATGGTCACGCAAAGTCCTGCATCAAGAAATTCTCTCATAGGATATTCTGCCATGCTTTTTACAGCCTTGGTCTGTAGATTGCTGATCGGACACATTTCGATTCCGATATGATGCTCCCGACATATTTTCATTGTCTCCTCATGTCCCCTCATAGCAATTCCATGTCCGATTCTTCTTGCTCCACACTCTACTGCATCCAGAATATTCTGCACACTTCCGCATTCTCCCGCATGAATCGTAAATGGCATGCCTATCTTCTTCACTTCTCGGAACAAATCACAAAACTGACTCATGGGAAAAGCAGCTTCATTTCCAGCCAGATCTGCAGCGCATACACCATTTCCAAGAAATTCTCTCGCAGTTTTTAGCATTTCCAGATTTTCTTCTGTGCTGTGGTGACGCATGGCGCAGACAATCACTCCATATTCTACTCCATATGACTTTTTTCCCTGCTCCATTCCTTCCAGAACACTCTCGATCACTTTTGCCGTTCCCATGCTTTTATTCCTTGAAAGAAGCGGGGCGAACCGCACTTCCACATACTTCAGTCTGTCCTCTGCTGCATTTTTCATAAAATCAAAACCTGCCTGTTTCAGTCCTTCAGGATTCTGAAGACACAAAAGCGGCAGATTAAATTTTTCCAGATATTGAGCCAGATCCCGACAATCCGGTTCCACCTGCAGCTCTTCCCTGCTTACCGGTCTTCCCAAAAGTTCTTCAATACACCCCTGGCTGAGGGAACCATCCAGATGGCAGTGAAGATCAATCCTGGGAACAGAGTCCATGGTTACTTTCTGCTTTTTTTCCCTGTTTATATTCATTCCATTCACCTTTTCTCTCACTTTCAAGTACGCCTCTATGATTCCTCCAGATGATCCGGACCAAAGCCGAGAGGCAGGATTTCGTTCAGAGTATACGATTTCCAGCCACCTTCTCCATCTTCCAAAAGGATCCGAAACTCCTGGGAGTTACAAAATTCCATCATCACCTGACGGCAGATACCACAGGGAGGACACGGCTGACCACTCAGCCCTCCGTTTGGCTCTCCCTCTTTTCCGCCCACGATCGCGATCATAGAAAAACTTTTCTCTCCTTCAGAAACAGCTTTAAAAAACGCTGTCCGCTCTGCACAGTTTGTCGCCCCAAAGGAGGCATTTTCGATATTACATCCGGTGTACACTTTTCCGGACTTTGTAAGCAGTGCGGCTCCCACCTGAAAATGTGAATACGGCGTATAGGCATATTTTCTTGCCTGATATGCCATTGCAAGCAGGATTTTCTCATCCATTTTTTCATATAATTCAAAATTTGTTTTGTCTGTCATTATTTCCGCCTCTATCAAAAGTTGATGTCTGATTGCCCAATCAGGCGAATCGTCTCGGTAACCAGCCGTTTAAATTCTTCTGCCACTTTGTCCGCTGTCTCCTGCACTTCTTTATGATCCAACGGTTTATTGGACATTCCGGAAGCCAGATTCGTAATACAGGAAATACCGCATACTTTCAGCCCCATATGTCTGGCTGCCATCGCCTCACAGGCAGTACTCATACCTACAGCATCCGCACCCCAGGCTCTGCACATCCGTATCTCTGCGGGAGTCTCATAGGCCGGTCCCGTCAATTGTACATAGACCCCCTGCTGCAGAGAGATACCCGTGTTTCTTGCAGCCCGACGAATGATCTCCCGCAGCTCTTTATTATAGACTTCACTCATATCGGGAAATCTCGGTCCAAGTTCATCAATATTAGCACCAATCAGCGGACTGGGAACCGCCGTTGTAATATGATCTGTGATCATCATCAGATCTCCCGGCTGAAAATTAAAGTTCACACCGCCGGCAGCATTGGTAAGAATCACCGTTTTTGCTCCCAGCAGTCCCATAAGACGCACAGGAAGGACCACATCCGAGATGGGATACCCTTCATAGTAATGCACTCTTCCCTGCATGGCAACCACAGGAACTTCTTTCACAAATCCAAAAAGAAAACGCCCCTGATGTCCCGGAACAGTGGACACCGGAAATCCTTCAATCTCCGAATAGCTGATGCTTTCTTTCACATCCATTTCCTTTGCGTAATCACCCAGTCCCGAACCCAGTACCAGAGCAGCCTCCGGCTGAAAATCTATTCTATTTTTCACGGATTCCGTGCATTTTACTAATTTCTCATATATCTGATTCATACTTTTGCCTGCCTTTCTAATCTGTTCGCCCGGTTCATGTTTCTATCATGCACTGTGCCGTCATCGACTTATCCCAAATACTCCACTCCGGTTTTTGTTACCCGCGCATAAATCAGCGGCTGCTTCTCCGGTTTTTCTTCCTGTATAGCCACCGCTTCCTTATACCGTTTCTCAGCCGCCGGAAACAGTTTTTCATCGGAAGCGTACATCACACCCAGAACCTGACCTTTTTCCACGTAGTCTCCGACTTTTTTCTTCAAAATAATTCCTGCAGAATAGTCGATTGTACTGTCTTTCGTCTCTCTTCCTGCACCCAGCATAGAAGAAGCAATTCCACAGCTTTCCGTATCCATATGAGTTATATATCCTGCTTTTTCCGCCTTTATCTCATATGCATAGGGTGCCTTTTTAAAACATTCGGTATCCAGTATCACTTTGCTTTCACCGCCCTGTGCCTCTACCATTGCAGTCAAACGCTTCAGAGCTTCTCCATTATTCAGCACTTCACACACCATTTTCCGACAGGTATCCAGCTCCCCTTTTCCTGCCAGATACAACATATTGGCTGCCAGCTGGATACACACTTCCGTCAGATCTTCCGGTCCGTGTCCGTGCAGTGTTTCCACGGCTTCTATCACTTCCAGGCTATTTCCGATATTATTCCCCAGCGGAAGATCCATATTGGTGATCAGGGCAACTGTCCTTTTACCTGCATTTTCTCCGATTGCCACCATTTCCTTCGCCAGCGCTATAGAATCTTCTACAGTCTTCATAAAAGCACCACTGCCTGTTTTTACATCCAGTGTAATACAGTCACTTCCTGCCGCCAGCTTCTTTCCCATAATAGACACTGCAATCAATGGGATACTGTCCACAGTAGCCGTCACATCTCTGAGTGCGTATAACTTTTTATCAGCAGGAGTCAGATTGCCGGACTGACCGATGACACTGATACCCGTTTTATTGACCACAGAAAAAAATTCTTCCCTTGTAAGCGTAGTTTTAAATCCCGGTATAGATTCCAGCTTATCCACGGTTCCGCCAGTATGCCCCAGACCTCTTCCGGACATTTTTGCCACTTTTACGCCACAGGCTGCCACGATCGGACCCACAATCAGGGTCGTCTTGTCTCCCACACCGCCTGTTGAATGCTTATCTACTTTAATGCCATCGATTGCGGACAAGTCCACCATTTCTCCTGAATGTGCCACTTCCAGCGTCATAGCTGCTGTCTCTTCCTCTGTCATTCCCTGAAAATACACTGCCATCAAAAAAGCGGACATCTGATAGTCCGGTATCTGCCCATTTACATACTCCTGAATCAGATAATGGATTTCCTCGTCTGTCAAGGCACCGCCATTTCTCTTTTTCATAATCAAATCATACATTCTCATATCGGTCAGCCTCCATTTCCTAATTATCGCATCCTTATATTAGATTTTATCAGATTTACAGACAGGCAACAAGGTTATCTGCCTCAAGAATGTATTAAGAAAGAACTTTCCTGTAAAATAAATAGAGCCGCCGTTTCATAATCCGGCAGCTTCTATCAATTTTTTCATCTTATTATTACATTCCCCCAATGTCACGCCGGCATTGATCACCCGCTCACATCGTCCCATGACATCAAGAGCACGCTGTATGGCATGATCTGAAATCGGCATAAACGGTTCTTCGGTAATCACTTCAGACGCCAATAAACGTGCCAGCTGATAGTCGATATCATTCGTATAGAGAATTCCGGCAGCAAACGGTATCTTCTCTTTCTGCAGCTGTCTGTAAATCGGAATTCCTGTACCACAGGAAGACAAAACAAAGACTTTCGGCTTTCCCTCCGGTCTTGGCAGCTCAATACTTCCAAAACACGGATCAAAAAATCCATTATCAATGTCATACAGCTCACGGATAATATCTTCTTCAAATATTTCTTCCGGTTTTCCGTAGTGAGAAATCGTATCCCCCTTGACACATATGATTTTATCCGATATTTTCTGTGCCAGATCTATTTCATGAAGGGACATAACAACCGTGATGTCTTTTTCTTTCGCCATACTTCGCAGAATTGACAACAATTCCAGCTTATGCCTCACATCCAAAAAGGAAGTAGGTTCATCAAGAACGATGATATCCGGTTCCTGGCAGATGGCACGAGCCAGCAATACTCTCTGCCGCTGTCCATCACTGATGGCATTGAAATCCCGTCCTCCCAGTTCACTCGCATGAACAGCTGCCAAAGCCGCTTCCACTTTATCTTCATCATCTCTGGATAGAATACCCAGGCGACCGGTATAAGGATATCGTCCTGTAGCCACCACATCATGGCAAGTCATTAATTCCGGCTGCATACGCTGTGTCAAAACAACTGCCATACGGGTAGAAAGCCTCTTGTAAGACATGTTGTGGATACTGCAGCTATCAAAATACACATAACCACCGACGAGAGCCAGCTGTCTGGTAATACTTTTCAGAATCGTAGATTTGCCGGCTCCGTTGGGTCCGATCAGCGTTACAATTTCGCCTTTATTGATTCCGATGTTAATATCGTGAATTAATGCTTTGCCTTGATATCCAACAGACAAATCTTTTAAATCCAAATAATAATCCGCCATGATTTATCTGCCTCTCTTTCTTGTCAGCATCATAAAAATAACAATCGGTGCGCCAAATATGGAAGTAACCGTGCTGATATTCAGTTCCAACGGTGCAAAAGCCATACGTGCGATCAGATCACAGACCATACAAAAAACCGCACCTCCGAGGAAAGTTCCCGGAATAACCACCAGCGGTCGTGAAGTATTCAAAGCATGTTTGACAAGGAACGGCACAGCAATTCCCACGAAAGAAATAGGACCCGCAAATGCTGTCACAGAAGCAGAGAGCACACTGGACAGAAGGATGAGTGCTACGCGGAATGCCTTCACATTGACTCCCATACTCTGAGCATAGGATTCCCCCAATTGATAGGCACCAATTGGTTTTGAGAGCAAAAAAGTCGAACATACCGTAATCCCAATTACAATTGCCGCCACATACACATTGCTCCAACTCATACCGGAAAAGCTTCCCTGAGACCATCCGTGCAGATTGACAATATCGGAATCCTCTGCAAAAGTTACTATAAAATCGGTGATTGCAGAACAAATATAACCAATCATGATACCTGCCACCAGCAATGTCGCCATATGGTTAATTCTTCTGGAAAAAATTAAAATAAACCCAATGGAGAGAAGCGACCCGATGAAAGCAGCAATAATCAGTGTGTAAGAAGATACTGCCTGAAAACGTTCCAGAAAATAAATCATAGTCAGCGCTACCATCATCTTGGCACCGGAGGAAATACCCAGAATAAAAGGACCGGCAATGGGATTTTCAAAAAATGTCTGCAGGAGAAAACCGGACAGAGAAAGTCCTCCGCCCAGTATCGCTGCCATAAGAATCCTTGGAAGCCGAATTTTCCATATAATGTTATAGGAATTCGTATCTCCCTGACCGGTAAATATAATTTTCAAAATATCCGGCACAGAAATTTTCACATTTCCCGTATTAATATTCAACACAGTTACCACAAAAAAAGCCACGATCAAAATCGTAAATACCAGAATATACCGGGAATGCCGTATGAAGTTTTCTCTGTGAAAGTCTGAAACATCAGTTACATTCTTCTGTTTTTTTTGCATATACTCATCCTCTTTGATTCATCCATATTATGTCTCCGCTGTGATGTCGCTGTATCCTGACAATTATTGTAACCGGGTCAAAAATGTCATTTCCGATTCATCGCCATCGGTAATCATCAAATTGACATCGCGAATTAATTGTCCGACAATATCAGTAGCCTGATAGAGCGATTTCCCCGTGGTCCATACATTCCCATCTTTGATTGCTTTAAAATCAGTAAACAGATCACTCTTTGCCAATAAAGCATCCATGTTGGTAACACTGCTGTCGATGCTGGCATTGTAGATCAGGTAATCCGCATCTACCGCAGCACTATAAAACTCTTCCATCGTCATATCCATGGTTGTGCCTGTAGAATCATCTATCACATCAGAAAAAGCATATTTGGCGCCGGCAATCTCGACCATTTTCGCCATATAATCTGACGGTTTTCGCACTACCGCAACACCATTGGTATTCATATAAAAAATTGCCACCGTCTTGCCCGTATTTTCAAAATCTTTCAATTCCTCAATAATCTGTGTCTGATTCTCAAAGAACGTCTCTGCTTCCGTCTCTTTATTTAGCATTGCGCCATAGGCTTTGATCCACTCTGTTCTGCCAAGCGGATGTGTTTCATAACTGGAACGATCCATAAAAACCGGAATATCCAGCATCTCAATCATTTCCTGTACTTTCGGTGTATGAAGAATCATCGTAGATTCAATAGCCAAATCACATCCTTCATCGATCAGAAGCTCATAATCCGGCTCACTGTATTTTCCGGCATAAATAAGATCTCCATTTTCCATCGCTTTCACAGCATGATCAATATACCAGCCATTTGCCTGTGTTCCCGAAAATCGAATACTTCCAAGCCCGTCAATCGCATCAAATAATGCCATTGCCGAAGTTGCGGCAAGGTAAATATTCTCCAATGGCTGCTGTAATACTTTCACATTTTCATCCAGCCCTTCCGGAGCCTCTTTTCCCTCCGGTACGATCAGATAGCTTCCGCTCTCCGGTACATCCAATAGTTTATATCCATCATGATAATAATACACATGGAAGCATTCTGCGTAAGTAAGAGACATCTCCGACTCAAAAGTCAGCCCCTCAATGTCCGGAGCATCCGATACGGAGCTCTGTAGCTCCGTATCTTCCTCTTTATCTGTATTTTCTGTATCCTCTGATGTTTCCTCTGTATTTTCCGGAGCATCCTCTGCAACATCGGTATCTTCTGATACCAGATTCTTGTCTTCTTCCATATCAGAAGCCACGGATCCGCATCCTGCGATTCCGACTGTCAGCATAGTCGCAGCAAGCAGCAGACAAATTCCTTTATTCATCTTTTTATTCATCAGTTATCCTCTTTTTCAAAAGCAGCTACCGCCTGATCAAACAATTTCGTTGTCTCATCCTCGCACTGAAAGATTGCCCCATAAAGCTTGATCCACTCATACTGTCCCAATTCAGTTTCCTCATCAGATGAACGATCCACCAACATAGGAATCCACAGCATAGCATGATGTTCTGCAATTTCCTGCAGTCGATCTGTCTGTTCTTCCACTGACAACTCCTGCTCTTCCGTATCTTCTGTATCTTCTTTTTTTGTCATTTCTTGTTCTTCTGTGTCTTTTTCCTCACGGGGCAGAAGTTCGGACGGTAAAATAGACAAATTACACTGTGCCCTTAAAAGTGCTTTATAATCAATCTCATCGAAAGTACCTGCAAACGAGATATCTCCATTTTCCATGGCTTTGCTTACTTCTTCATTGGAGCAATCGTCTTTTTCAAAACCAAGAGCACGGATCGTATCCAGAAGTTCCAGTTCATCCATAGTATCCAGCGCTTCTTCAGAAGCTACATATGTTTTATCCACTGGAAGATCAACAATAATAACTTCTTTTTCCAGACCAACCGGAATCTCTGTTCCCTCCGGAACAATCAGATATTTAACAACGTTGCCCATATACAATTCAGCCACTTTTTCTTCGTCTGTTTCTGTCAATTCTGTAGTGTCCTCTTCTGTTTCTATACTATTATCCGCCTCTTCCGTATTCTCAGTTTTTTCCTCATCCTCAACGTCATTTTTATCGTCAGCTTCGGATTTGTCCGGATCAAGGGCTGTATCACTTGTCATATCGATTTCAATAAGTGTAATTCCATCCTGATAATTATAAATCTTGAAATATTGTGCATACTCCAGTTTTGTTTCGGATTCATAAGTCAAACCGATAATCTGTGGGGCTTCTTCATCCAGTTTATCATTATTGCTCTGCCCTGCACCAATTACAACGTCAGAATTCGTTCCGTTTCCTGTTCCATTTGCTTTTGCAGCCGCTGCAAGATAAACATAAATATTATATTCGATTTCATGAGCTGCGGTCATCTTTGTGGTCATACCCAGAATTTTATTGTTTTTATTCAAAGCTACCGGAATCGTAAAACTGGTACTGCCGCCGCTTACGGTTCCATAGTAAGTTCTTCCGTTTGCTTTTACATACGCATAAGAACTGCTGCTAAATACGATTGTCGCATATGCCTGTCCGTTTTTCACTGTGATTTTATTGCAGCTGATTTTGACGCGTCCTGTACCTCCGGACCAACTGAAGCTGTCCGGTGTATAAACCCCATCCGGAAGCCCTGTAGAACTGTCCACTGCAGAAGTACTTCCGCTCAGATCGGATTCATACTTTGATTCTTCATCTGCTTTCCCATCATTTCCTGACGGTTTTGTCGTTTCTCCATTGTTACCCGGATCAATCACCGGTGGTATGATTGGAGTCGGATCGGTCGGCGTCGGATTCGGATTTTCCGGTTCTGTTGGCAAATCTCCTGTTTTCTGGATCCCTTCCGAACTGATCGTAATCGTTCTGTTAATCCATGCATCTTCACCTTTACCCTGGCTTACGTATTTTGCTGATCGGGATGCAACCTTAATCGGTGTATCCAGATTACTCACCGGTATTTCATATACATATTTGGATTCAATTTCACCTGTCTCGTTATTTAATACATTCTTCACTGTATAAGGAATCCATTCTGAAGGTTCTGCCACGTAAGCTTCCTCTTTCGTTCCCATATACAGATAATCATATCCGGTTCCACTTAAAGCAATCTGTGCCACCAGTTCTCCATTTTTAGAGGTCAGCTGACAATTTACCACACGGAACATCAACTCTCCCGTCTCCACCATCGGGACATTATAAATACCATCCTCTAAAGAAGTGCCAGGTGTGGGCTCCGGACTTGGTGTAGGCTCCGGAGTCGGACCGGATACTTCCACATCCGGAATCGCCAAATACAGAGAATAAGCGCCTGTAGAATTTACATACCATCCATCCGTTCCTTTGCTCTCATCAACATAACCCAGCAAAACAGGGATACGAGTATTCTTCATCGATGCAGGCAAAGTAAACGTAAATGTCCATCCGGTTTCATTATAAGGAGTACCTGTGATCACCGGTGTCTTAGGATTATCCTCAATAGAACCGAAATACAGTTTATTAAAGCTTTTACTCGTCGTTGATAATGTAATGGTAAGATTCTCTCCATCATTTAACAGTGAATATTCTGTCACTTTAAACATTGTGAAAGCAGCTCCATCACTGTCTTTTACGACCTCCAGAGAAGTAATCTCTGAATCAAAGGGATCTGGATCCAGGTTTTCTTCCTCACCGGGAGCATCCGGATCGGATTCGCCGGGTTCAGGCGCTACATATCCCATATCAGGGATTGTCATCGTCAGTACTGTACTGGACCATGTACCTTTATTTGCCGCATACAATGCTACAGGAACATTGGTTCCACCCTTAGACGCATCGATTGTAAAGGTAAACGTCCAACCACCATTTTGATTCTGTGTACCGCTCCATACCGGTGACTTCTCTATATCACTGGGCGAACCAAAATACAGCTTACTATATGATGTATTGTTCGTGGTAATCGTTATTGCGATTTGATCTCCCTGAAGCACAGCAGCAGAATCTACAATCTTAAACATTGCATACTCTGTACCATCTTCCTTTAGTACATGAATATTAGCTGCATTATTACCGGCATTTTCGACATCATCATCACTTAAAAGCACTGGTATGGAAGCCAGAGACATTTCATCCGTTGTCATCTGTGAAGAATCCACGGTATCAACATCTGTTTCTGTAAGCTCCTCAGACGAATCAGCTTCATTGCCCTCGTTTTCAGGAGGCGTATATCCATCTTCTTCCTCATTTTCCAAATCAGATGATACCTGATTGTCTTCTTCCTTCTTTTCCTCTGAAGCTTTGTTTTCTTCGTTTTCCTCCACTGTCGGTGTTGGCAACGTTTCTGCTTCGTCGTTTGCGACGATCGCTTCACTGGTATCCACCGCATCCGAATACGCTTCTGTTTCTGCTGCAAATACTCCAGCAGAAGACAGTGGTGAAAGTACCAGCGTCAATGCTAAAAACAGTGAGAGAAATGGTTTCATTTTTTTTCTCATTCTTTTACTCCTGTTCTACCAGATTCCTGGTTTTTGCTGGCCACAGGGGAGGCGGCTCCTACCCGTTAGTTTAATAAAAAACGGTGTCCACTTCTGAATATATCAGCAGACACCGTTTATTTTACGAACTCATTTGAAGAATACTTTCATGTCCTTAAACCCGGATCATTCGAAAGTATACAAAGCAAGCATGTATTTTATGAATTCTGCGCTTTCATCGGAAGCAATTCACTAACCTTTTCAGCAGGTTTCCTGACTCACAGATCATCATTTTATTATCCCTTCTCACACATAAATCATGCAATGGATCTGATAACAAACTCCCTGTTCACAGTGACCGGATCGTTCAGGACTTACACCTGATTCCCTTTTAACCGATGAGAAGTGAACCTCTCATCCGGCACTGAAAAGCCCTCTATGTATTTTTACTACATTATAGCAACTTAGGAAAATCGTGTCAACCCTTACACTCCTTCATCCATTTCGCCCTTGCATTTCCTCTCCAAATCCATTATACTTCAACTGTATGTCACAGGACATATTTACTTCCAATATGGAATTGACAGTTCGAGACCATCCTGTCATTAAACAAAACTAGGGACAACTATATTGCGGTAAATGTAATGTGTAACACGTAAAATGTATGTTGTTGTGTAAACTATTTGGAGGTGAACGAATATGGTGAATAAAGATATGAGTAAAGTGCAGAAACTGACGCTCTCTGCCATGATTATCGCACTGTATGTGACAGTTATGTACTGTACGCAGAGCTTTTCTTTCGGAGCATATCAGATTCGGATTGCAACATCCATGTATGCTCTTTCTTACCTGTTTCCGTTCCTGGTTTTACCCCTTGGTCTCGCAAATTTCATAGCCAATATGCTGTTCGGAGGTCTTGGACTTCTGGATATGGTGGGAGGATGTCTTGTAGGCATTGTGACCTCGTCGCTGATCGTAGGAATACGAAAGCTACACTGGAACCGTCTGCTGATCATTCTTCCGATTGTCCTGATACCGGGACTGGGCGTATCTACCTGGCTTTCCTACCTTCTGCAGATGCCGTATCCTGCACTGGCTCTCAGTCTGTGTATCGGTCAGATTGTTCCTGCTATCTGTGGTGTTTTGCTGATCCAGGTACTGGAACGTGTCACAGGAAAGACTCATAAAAATAATATCAGGAGGCAAAAAGTATGAGCGGAAGATCAAAAGATGAATTAAATGGTGTTACTCTCCTTGGTAATCAGAAAACCAGATACAAATCTGATTATGCCCCGGAAGTACTGGAAACATTCCCGAATAAACATCCGGAAAATGATTATTTTGTCAAATTCAATTGTCCTGAATTCACAAGTCTTTGCCCTATGACAGGACAGCCGGACTTCGCTACGATTTATATTTCCTACGTACCGGGAGAACGAATGGTAGAGAGCAAATCTCTGAAACTCTACCTGTTCAGTTTCCGTAATCATGGAGATTTCCATGAAGACTGTGTAAATATTATCATGAAGGATCTGATCAAACTTATGGATCCCAAATACATCGAAGTCTGGGGCAAATTTACACCCCGGGGAGGTATTTCCATCGATCCTTACTGCAATTACGGAAAACCGGGAACTCCATGGGAAAAGGTAGCTTTTGAGCGTCTTACCCATCACGACCTGTACCCGGAAAAAGTAGACAATCGTTAGGAGGCTTTCTGATGTCTGAAAAAGCAATGGTTTTATTCAGCGGCGGCGTGGACAGTACTACCTGCCTTGGTCTGGCAATCGAGCGTTTTGGAAAAGAAAATGTGATTCCCCTGTCCATCACCTATGGACAGAAACATGTGAAAGAAGTGGAAGCAGCAAAAAAAGTGCTGGAGTATTATGGGCTGAAGGGAATGGAACTGGATCTGACTCCTATCTTCTCCTACAGTGACTGTTCTCTGCTGTCCCACTCGAAAGAAGCGATTCCGGAAGAATCCTATGCTGACCAGCTAAAAGATAGAAATGGTGCCCCGGTAACCACCTATGTACCATTTCGGAATGGACTTTTTCTCGCATCTGCTGCCAGCATGGCATTGTCCATGGGCTGCTCTTATATTTATTATGGGGCACACCACGACGATGCGGCTGGCAATGCTTATCCGGATTGCAGTGAAGCATTTTACGACAGCATGAATCAGGCTGTCTGGGAGGGAAGCGGTAAAGCAATTCGGATCGAAGCACCGTTTATCAATTGGAACAAAGCACAGGTTGTCAAAGAGGGGATTCGTCTGAAAGTCCCCTATGAACTGACCTGGAGCTGCTATGAGGGTGGGGACTCCCCCTGTGGCAAATGCGGTACCTGTATCGACCGGCAGAAAGCATTTGAGGCAAACGGCATAACCGATCCCGCCCTGCAGTAATTATTTCAAAATATACGATAACTTTCAAATGCCCCGGTCACAGGCTAACATACAGCCTTGTATCCGGGGCATTTCATATCATTTACTATTCCCCATGATCATTTAATAACCATTCAATTATATTAACAGATTTGATACCCTCATAAGTAGAATCAAACCCTGGCTCAAGTGAAAGTACAATTTTTTCATAATTATCTCTGATTTTTTCGAGAGGTTTCAGTTCTCTTTTTCGTACTTCTTCATTGGTCATAGCTTCGGTAACCTGTATATATTTTTTTTCATCAGCGGATGTAGCTATAAAATCAACCTCCATATTATCGATTTTTCCGATCGCAACATCATATCCTCTGCGTAAAAGTTCAAAATAAACCACATTTTCCAGACCATGTCCACTGTCACGATTTCTGAAACCAAGAAGATAATTTCTTAATCCAAGATCCACAATATAATATTTTCCAAGTGTCCTTAAAAACTCTTTTCCTTTAATATCAAATCTTTTTATTTCATAAAAGAAATAGCTTTCCAACAATGCATTTACATATGTCTGGACCGTGTGAGTACTTGGAGTTCCCTTTCTCCTTCCATCAGCGAGCAATCCTTCATTAACAAGTGTATTGCCGATAGATGCTATGGAAATAGTACTTCCAATATTATCTGCCAGAAACATAACTATTTTACGAAGAAGCGTGGCATCGGTAATGCTCTTTTGGTCTCTCCGCTTTTCTCTTTCTAATATATCTCTGACAATAACTGTTGCATATATTCCATCCAAAAGTGACAATGCCCTTTCCTGATCAAGTCCGACGTCAGCAATTCCGGGCATTCCCCCAAAACGCATATATGCATCAAAAACTTCCCGAAGTTCATATTTTTCTCCTTCTTTATCATATGCCGCTTTACGAACCCCCCCCAGCGCACTCTTTGATTCACGCACTTCAAATTCATGAAAATCCAAAAACTCTCCAAATGATAAAGGGAGCATCTTTATTTCAACGCATCGACCGGAAAGATATGTCGAATACTCTGATGATAACAAATATGCATTTGAACCTGTTATATAAATATCACAGTCAAAGTCTACTCTGAAAGAATTAACCGCATCCTCCCAGGCATCTACTCTTTGAATTTCATCAAAAAACAAGTACATTCTCTTTTCGGGAATGATTCTTTCTTTTACATAATGATAAATATCATCAGAAGCCATATCCTTGAAATCATAAGATTCAAAATTCATCTCTATAATCTGATCATCTGTCTTTCCGGTATTTTTTAAATGCTGCACCATAAGCTTTAGTAAACTTGATTTTCCACAACGTCTTATGCCGGTCACAACCTTTACAGGTTCTGTATCCTGAAACCCTATCAATTTATCAAGATATCCGTTTCGATTTTTCAACTCATGATTCTTTATCATGAAACATCCCTCCTATTGCTATAAGTATAGCACAAACTTTTGAAAAATCAATTTATTTGCACTAAAGTGCATAAATTTTTATTTTTCGACAACTTTTGCATTATAAAGCGAATCATATCCCATAAAAAACAAGGTGTATGTATTGACTTTTCATTTTTGTTCGTCTATACTTAGCATAATCCTAAATTAAATACAGGAACAGTTGAGAGTGAACGAGAGTTCATGAAGGGGTACACCACCACGGGTGTATTTCTTTGTGAACTCTTTTTTGTATCATAGGAAAGTCTTCTGACTTTCCTATGATACAAAAACCCTCCGGGGCTTGCACACTTTGTTATTCCGGAAAGGAGTATTTATGGTTACAGTAAACGGAAAAAGTATAGGATTATCGGAAAATATCACTGTTTCAGAGTATTTGAAACAGAATCAATATCGTCCCGAACGGATTGCCATTGAACTGAATGGAAGTATTCTTCCCAAATCCGCTTATAATTCTACCATATTGAAAGATGGCGATGTGATGGAAATTGTAAGTTTTGTGGGAGGCGGCTGATATGGATAAAGAAAGCTCAAAACATCATACATTTACCAGAGAAGAACTTCTCCATGCATTGAACGAGCGTCATTCACCTGAAACACAACAAAAACTTTCCGATGGAAAGGTAGCCATCGCCGGTCTGGGAGGTTTGGGATCCAATGTGGCTTTTGCTCTGGCACGGATTGGCGTAGGAATGGGCAACGGTCATCTGCATCTGATCGATTTTGATGTGGTTGACCTCACAAACCTGAATCGACAGCAGTATTTTCTCGAACATGTGGGACTTTCCAAAACTGAAGCGCTAAAGTCTGAGCTTTTGAAGATCAACCCCTATCTGCATATTCAGACAGACTGTGTGCGGGTCACGGAAGAAAATATCACTGCTCTCTTTGAGCAGGATGAAATCATATGTGAAGCTTTCGACGATCCGGAAGCAAAGGCAGTACTGACCAATGGTATACTGGAATATTTCCCCGAAAAGAAATTTATTGCTGCTTCCGGTCTCGCCGGGTATGAAAGCAGTAACCTGATTCACACCCGCCGTGTGATGCCGAATTTTTATCTATGTGGGGATGGAGTCACCGAAGCCAGCTATGGAAAGGGGCTTATGGCACCCCGGGCTGCACTTTGTGCCGCTCACGAAGCAAACATGATTACCCGGCTTCTTCTGGGAAAATCAGATATATGATTCACACAATGTCACTGAAATAAATTGTAATTGCCAATATGCAAAACTAAAGAAAGAAGGAATTTGATATGAACAACAATGACGACAAACTGATTCTCGGAGGACATGAATTTACCTCCCGTTTTATCCTGGGATCCGGAAAATTTTCTCTTGATCTTGTAAAGGCCTGCATCGAAAAAGCCGGAACCCAGATTATTACTCTGGCACTGCGTCGGGCAAATGAAGGCGGACTTGCCAATATTCTCGACTATATTCCCGACAATATCACCCTTCTCCCCAACACTTCCGGCGCAAGAAATGCTGAGGAAGCCGTTCGGATTGCCCGTCTCTCCCGTGAAGTGGGCTGTGGTGATTTTGTAAAAATTGAAGTCATTCACGACTCCAAGTATTTGCTTCCCGATAATTATGAGACTATCAAGGCAACAGAAATTCTTGCAAAAGAAGGTTTTGTAGTTATGCCTTACATGTATCCGGATCTGAATGCAGCCCGTGACCTGGTAAATGCCGGAGCTGCTTGTATTATGCCTTTGGGTTCTCCAATCGGTTCCAACAAGGGACTGTGCACAAAAGAATTTATCCAGATTCTCATTGACGAGATTGATCTTCCTATCATTGTGGATGCCGGTATCGGACGCCCTTCTCAGGCATGTGAAGCTATGGAAATGGGCGCCAGCGCAGTGATGGCAAACACCGCCATTGCCACAGCCGGAGATGTGCCTGCCATGGCAGAAGCTTTTAAGAAAGCAATTGAAGCAGGAAGAAGCGCTTATCTATCCGGTCTTGGAAGGACTCTGGATAAAGGTGCCAGTGCCTCTTCACCGCTGACCGGATTTTTACAGGACTAATTTACATAGGGAGGCACTTGAAAATGAATGGAAATACAGAGACGAATCAGGATACCCATCTGAATGAAAGTATTCTAAATGAAGAAATTCTTGAGGATCAGAAGAAAAATCGAATCGATCACATGACTTATCTTCCCGGCATGGAAGTTCTGAAATCAGATGTCATGGATCAGGTAATCACTGCTATGAATGCTTATGACTACGCTCAATATACGGAAGCGGATGTTCGTCGTGCTCTGGCGCATGACAGTCGGACACCGGAAGATTTTAAAGCACTTCTTTCACCGGCTGCCCTTCCTCTTCTGGAGGAAATCGCACAAGCTGCGCGGATGGAAACAAGAAAGCATTTCGGCAACAGTGTCTATATGTTTACTCCGCTTTATATAGCAAACTACTGTGAAAATTATTGTATTTACTGTGGATTTAACTGTCACAACAAAATTAACCGTGCCAAGCTAAAACCGAATGAAATTGAAAAAGAAATGGCTGCCATTTCCAAATCAGGACTTCAGGAAATCCTGATCCTGACCGGCGAAAGCCGTGCCAAATCAAATGTAGAATATATCGGAGAAGCATGTAAAATCGCAAGAAAATATTTCCGTGTCATCGGGCTGGAAGTTTACCCTATGAATTCCGATGAATATGCATACTTGCACGAATGCGGAGCAGACTATGTAACCGTTTTCCAGGAGACCTACAATTCTGATAAATACGAGACACTTCATCTTGCAGGTCACAAACGAATTTTCCCTTACCGCCTGAATGCCCAGGAACGAGCTCTGAAAGGCGGCATGCGGGGCGTGGGCTTTGCTGCGCTTCTGGGGCTGGATGATTTTCGCAAAGATGCCTTTGCTACCGGATATCACGCATACCTTCTGCAGCGGAAATATCCCCATGCAGAAATCGCATTTTCCATACCAAGACTGCGCCCGATTATCAATAATGATCGAATCAATCCTATGGATGTCCATGAACCGCAGCTTCTGCAGGTTTTGTGTGCTTATCGGCTGTTTATGCCATTTGCAAGTATCACCGTATCCACAAGAGAATGTGCACGGGTAAGAGATAATCTGGTAAATATCGCCGCCACCAAGATTTCTGCCGGTGTCAGCACCGGAATCGGGGAACACGTAGAGGATCTCGAAGACAAAGGGGACGGACAGTTCGAGATTTCTGACGGGCGGTCTGTAGATGAGGTATATCAGGCACTGCTGCAGCATGATCTTCAGCCAGTAATGCATGATTACCTGTACGTATGATGCATATGATAAACGATAGTTTATTTGAAACTGTGATAGCTGTCACAAACCGGCACCTCTGTGACCGTCCCTTCACAGAGCAGCTGGAACGTGTCTGTAGCCATCATCCCAGGGCACTGATTCTTCGGGAAAAAGATCTGCCAGAAAAAGAATATGAACTTCTGACAAAAAGTGTGGTGGAAATCTGCCATAACTATGATGTACCCTGTATTCTTCATACTTACATGGATGTAGCCCGCAGACTGGGATGTTCCCGCATTCATCTTCCTTTACATCTTTTAAGAACGGAGGCTTCCTGTCTCGGAGACTTTTCCCTGATCGGAACCTCTGTTCATTCCGTAGAGGAGGCCGTTGAAGCAGAAAAACTGGGAGCTTCCTATCTTACTGCCGGACATATCTATGTAACCGACTGCAAAAAGGGACTTCCACCCAGAGGCACCGGATTTCTCCGGGAAGTCTGCCTCCAGGTATCTGTCCCTGTCTTTGCAATCGGCGGTATCCATCTGGATGAAAACCAGATGAAAGAAGTCATCGAATGCGGCGCCGCCGGCAGCTGTATCATGTCGGGAATGATGCGGTTATAGGACAGGGGTCTGTCCCCTGTCCTGTCCCTGCTTTATTTCAGCATTTCTTTCAGTTCTTCTTCCGGTGTCGTAATCGGAGCAATATGAAAGTTCTCCACCAGATATTTCAGCACATTCGGTGAAACGAACGCCGGAAGAGTCGGACCAAGTTTAATATTCTTAATTCCCAGATGCAATAGTGTCAGAAGGATACAAACTGCCTTCTGTTCATACCAGGAAAGCACCATAGATAACGGAAGCTCATTGACTCCGCATCCAAAGGCTTCCGCCAAAGCCACGGCCACTTTGATTGCACCGTATGCATCATTGCACTGCCCCATATCCATCAGCCGGGGAAGTCCGCCGATCATGCCAAGATCCAGATCATTGAACCGATACTTTCCACATGCCAGTGTAAGAATCACGGTATCTGCCGGTGTAGCTTTCACAAAATCAGTATAGTAATTTCTTCCCGGACGCATACCATCGCAGCCTCCCACCAGGAAGAAGTGGCGTATAGCACCGGATTTTACTGCATCAATCACCTGATCTGCCACTCCCAGAACGGTACCATGACCAAATCCTGTCATCACTTTCTTTCCACCGTTGATTCCGGTAAATTCCATATCCTGAGCATAGCCGCCCAGCTCCAGTGCTTTATTGATAACCGGAGTAAAATCTTTCTCTTCCCCGATATGCACCATTCCCGGATAAGAAACCACCTCTGTGGTGAATACTCTATCTTCATAGCTTTTTTTCACCGGCATCAGACAATTTGTCGTAAATAGAATTGGTGCCGGAATATCAGCAAATTCTTTCTGCTGATTCTGCCATGCAGTACCAAAATTTCCTTTCAGATGAGAGTACTTTTTCAGCTCCGGATACGCATGGGCAGGAAGCATTTCCCCATGAGTATACACATTGATTCCTTTTCCTTCCGTCTGTTCCAGAAGTTCTTTCAGATCATACAGGTCATGTCCTGTGATCACAATAAACGGACCTTTTTCTACCTTTAATGAAACTTCTGTCGGTACCGGTGTACCAAATGTTTCCGTATTTGCCTTGTCCAACATTTCCATACAAGTCAGATTTACCTTACCTGCCTCCATGGCAACTGCGAGCAATTCTTCCATACCGAAATCTTCTGCTAACACACTGAGAGCTTTGTAGAAAAATTCCTGAACCTCTTCACTCTTATATCCAAGCACTGCAGCATGATAAGCATATGCTGCCATTCCACGGATTCCGAATAAAATCAAGGATTTCAGGGATCGAATATCCTCGTCTGCCTCCCAGATACGGGACACATCATAATTATCAGTATTTCCGCACTTTGATGCACATGCTGCACATCCCGGCATAATATTCGCTTTCTCTTCATTTACATTATCGATCATTTTCTGAAGCATTTCATCATCAAAATTTACGTTGGTCAATGTTGCAAACAAACCTTCCAGAATCATCTGGTCTGTCTTCTCCGATTTTCCACTATTCGCACATGCCCGTGCCAACCCGATTAAAGCACCAGTCAGTTCATCCTGAAGCTTTGCTGTTGCCGCTGATTTTCCACAGACTCCTGCTTTTCCCATACATCCCGTACATCCTGCAGTCTGCTCACACTGAAAACAAAACATCTTCTTTTCCATCTTATATTCCTCCATCAATCTAATATTTTTCCATCGGTTGAAATAGTTATTACCTGCCACGGAATCATTTTTCCGCTGCTTTTCAATGCAGTTATCGCCGCATTCCGAATTCCTCCGCAACAGGGCACTTCCATACGGACAATCGTAAGGCTTTTTATATTGTTCTCTGAAATAATTTCCGTCAGTTTTTTACTGTAATCCACACTATCCAATTTGGGACATCCAATCAATGTTACCTTTCCCCGGATAAAATCCTGATGAAAACTACTGTAAGCATACGCAGTACAGTCTGCTGCAATCAAAAGATCCGCTCCGTCAAAATACGGTGCATTTACAGGAACAAGCTTAATCTGCACTGGCCACTGCCGAAGCTGGGATATTCTGCTTTTATTTTCCATTACCGCTTTTTCATCATATGCCGCAGCCTCCCGTTCCACAAAGGTAATGGCTCCTGTAGGACACTGGGGCAAACAATCTCCAAGACCGTCACAGTAATCGTCCCTGAGAAGTTTCGCTTTTCCGCTTTCAATACCGATAGCACCTTCATGACAGGCTTTCGCACACAGCCCACAGCCATTACATTTACTTTCATCTATCTGAATAATTTTTCTTATCATTAATACCTCCTCTTGCTTACCCTTGACTTTACATGGACAGTATAATAAAATCATCCCAACATGTATGTTGTTATTACAACAAAAAAGGAGACAAAATGAATTATTCTTTTTTATCAAAAACCATTTTATTTCGGGGGATTCATCCAGATGAGATGAAAGAGATGCTCTCATGTCTTGGTTCTGAGCAGAAGAACTATAAAAAAGGGCAATATATTTATCGGGCAGGTGATACGACACAATCCATGGGACTGGTTCTTTCCGGAAATGTATTGATAGAAAATGATGATATCTGGGGAAATAAAAGTCTTTTGGACAGTATAGGGCCCGGTCAGTTTTTCGGAGAAACTTACGCAAGTCTGCCCGGAGAACCCCTGATGGTAAATGTACTTGCAAGACAGGATTCCGAAATTCTTTTTATCAATATATCCCGATTGATGAAAGTATGCCCCAACACCTGTTCCCACCACAGCAAACTGATTCAAAATCTTCTGACTATTTCCGCCCAGAAAAATCTGAAACGATCCGCGGAAGACTTCTTTCTTATTTATCTTTTGAAGCACTCCGGCAGGGGAAATATGAATTCTATATTCCTTATAATCGCCAGCAACTTGCTGATTATCTCAGCGTAGATAGAAGTGCTCTTTCCAATGAGTTGAGTAAAATGCAAATAGAAGGGATTCTTATTACTGAAAAAAATTATTTCCAGCTACTGAAAAATCGGATGGGCGGGTAATTAGCCCACCCTCCACAAAAAGGACAGGGGTCTGTCCTTTTTTACACAATCTCGTCCAAAGAACAGATCTGTATCTCTTCTTTCTGAAGTGCTGCTCTGATTTTTTCTACAAAGGCCAAAGCTTTTACTCCATCTCCATGTACACACACAGAATCTGCCTGAATCGATATGTCACGACCAGTCACAGCCGTAACTTTTTTCTCTTTTACCATACGGATAACACGGTCGATGGCTTCCTGTTCATCCGTGATCATGGCACCTTCTTTTCGTCTGTCCACCAGTGTACCGTCTTCCTCGTATCCTCTGTCCGCAAACACTTCCAGTGCTGTGCGAAGTCCCATATCTTTTGCAGCTTTTGCCAGTTCACCGCCGGACAAAGCAAGCACGATCAGATCTTTATCAAAGTTTTTGATTGCTTCACAGATAGCCACTGACAGCTTGTAATCTTTCGCAGCCATATTATAAAAAGCTCCATGAGGCTTCACATGCTGAAGCTTTACACCTGCTGCCCGGCAAAATCCATCCAAAGCTCCCAGTTGATACAATGTATAGGCTTTTGCTTCTGCCGGTGACACATTCATATTTCTTCTTCCGAATCCCATCAGATCCGGGAATCCCGGGTGAGCTCCCACCCGGATACCTGCTTCCTTTGCCAGGGCGATGGTCTTTTCCATTACAACCGGATCCGACGCATGATAACCACACGCCACATTTGCCGATGTGATCAGCGGGATAATTTTATCATCCATCCCCAACGTATAACGGCCAAAGCTTTCGCCAAGGTCACTGTTTAAATCCACTCGAAACATTATATTGTCTCCTTACATATTTTCTATAAATCCGGTATCCGCTTTTCCCGCACAGAAAATCGGATTTTTCATAATCTGATACTGGAAATCCAGATTGGTATCCACTCCCATGATCAGCATCTCATCCAGTGCAGAACGCATTTTCTGAAGTGCTGCAGCACGATCTGGAGCATGTACGATTACTTTTGCGATCATCGAATCATACTCTGACGGTATCTTATATCCCGTGTACAATGCTGTATCCACCCGCACACCGTTTCCGGCTGGAAGATGCATATTCTGCACCATACCGGGACTTGGCATAAAGTTCTTTTCCGGTATCTCCGCATTGATTCTGCATTCGATGGCATGTCCTTTAATCTTTATATCTTCCTGAGTAAAGCTAAGTTTCTCACCCATCGCCACACGAATCTGCTCAATAATCAGATCAGTTCCGGTAACCATTTCAGTAACACCGTGCTCCACCTGAATTCTGGTGTTCATCTCCATAAAATAAAAATTACCATTGGGATCCACGATAAACTCGATAGTTCCGGCATTTGTATAATTTACTGTTTTTGCAGCCAAAACCGCATAACGATTCATAGCCTCACGGATTTCGTCATTAATAGCCGGAGAAGGGGATTCCTCAATCAGTTTCTGATGATTTCTCTGTACCGAACAATCTCTCTCTCCCAGAGCAACTACATTGCCGTGGCTGTCTGCCATAATCTGAATCTCTACATGCCGCGGATTTTCCACGAAACGCTCAATATACATCGTATCATCACCAAATGCGTTGGCAGATTCTCTCTGGGCCATATTAAACTGAAATTCGAATTCATCCTCTGATTTTGCCACGCGCATACCTTTTCCGCCGCCGCCGGAAGATGCTTTGATCATCACAGGATAACCGATCTCTGTCGCAAGTGCTTTCCCCACTTCCGCATCATATACAGGTTCTTTCGTTCCCGGCACCACCGGCACGCCCGCTCCCATCATCGTTTTTCTTGCATGAGATTTATTCCCCATCTTGTCAATGACATCTGCTTTCGGTCCGATAAAAGTAATCCCGTTTTCTTCACATCTGCGGACAAATTCACTGTTTTCCGATAAAAATCCAAATCCCGGATGAATTGCATCCGCACCCATGTTTATTGCAGCTGTGATAATTCTGTCCATATTCAGATAACTGTTCTTTGCAGGTCCTTCCCCGATACAGATTCTCTGATCCGCCAGCTGTACATGAAGACTTTTTGCGTCTTCCTTTGAATAAACAGCCACACTCCGGATGCCCATGTTCCTGCATGCTCGGATAATGCGGACTGCAATTTCCCCACGGTTGGCAATTAAAATTTTATTAAACAAGTCTCCAACCTCCTTCCAGCTCCTATAATTTCTTCACACGGAACAGTGGCTGTCCATATTCCACTTTCTGTTCATTGCTCACCAGAACAGCCTCGATCTCACAGTCAAATTCGCTCTGGATCTCATTCATCAGCTTCATAGCTTCCAGAATACATACCGTCTGACCATTTTTCACCTGATCACCTACTTTTACGAAAGCCGGAGCATCCGGAGCCGGAGCTGAATAAAAAGTCCCTACGATTGGAGAAACAATAAATAATTTCTCGTCCTCTTCTTCTTCCTCTGACTTGGATTCCTCTCCTGCAGGTGCTGCTGCCGGTGCCGGTGCTGCCGTCGGTACAGATCCGGTCACCACTACAGGCGGATGATCCAGTTTGCTCATCGTGATTTTCATATCGCCTTCTTTGTAAGTAAATTTTGTCAAAGAAGAATTCTCAATTATTTTTACCAGGCCTTCAATTTTTTCTAAATCCATTCGTATCTCTCCTTTTCTATTATTCAAACAGCTTTGCCAGACGTTTTGCCACCAGACGGCAATCCAATACTTCCTTACATGGCTGATGTATGATTTTTCTCATCTCATCCAGCTCTTTCAGTTCTTCCATATACAGACGTTGTGCTTCCTGAACGGAAATTGGCTGAAATCTTACCTTGTGATCTGTTTTCCTCTGTACCAGTTTGGGCATATCCACAGACGCCACTGTGGCGATCTTTGCATAGCCGCCGGTTGTCTGTCGGTCTGCCAGAAGAATGATCGGTTTTCCATGAGACGGCACCTGTATGGATCCAAAAGCGATTCCATCTGAAATGATATCCGAAGTATCTTTTGGTGCGATAAACGGTCCCTCCAGCCGGCATCCCATCCTGTCAAAATCACTGGTTACTATATACTCACTGTTTAAAAATGTTTCTACTCCCTGTTTACTGAAAAGATCATCCTGCGGTCCCATCACAACTCTGAGTGTGGTTTCTTCCTGATCATATTCATTGATATCCAGTTTTCTGGACAGGAAAAACGGAAGATAACGTCTCTTGATTCGGAAATTAATATAATCGTCCGCTTTTAATTTTCTTCCCTTGAATCCTCCCTGATGACTTTTCAGATTGGTGCAGCGGCTTCCCATCACCACAGGTACATCCAGATAGCTTGAAAACGCCACATATCCACGGCTTCCTGTCCTTGCACTTCCAAATTTAAGAATGTCGCCTTTGTTCATGTAAAGTGCCGTGTACATAGGTACGGGCTCTCCATTCACGGTAGGCTGAAAATCTCCTCCGGTAATTGCAATGATCGTAGCGGAAGTAAACTGCAGCGTGGGTCCAATCAATGTAAATTCCAGAACCGCCTCATTCTCGGGATTGTCCAGAAGAAGATTGGCAATTTTAAAGGAACGGACATCCATTACGCCCGCCACACTGAATCCCTGGCTCTGATAACCGGTACGTCCCAAATCCTGCACGGTTGTCAGCATACCGCTTTTCAATATACGAATTCCCATCTTACACCTCTCCTTCATGAATCACGCACTGATATTCGCCGCGTTCCACCTGTTCTTTGATCCTATGATATTCCTCTTCATCTATCGGAATAAAACGAATATAATCGCCCGCCTCCAACAAAATCGGGACTTCCCGGTCAGGATCATATGTTTTGACAGGTGTCATTCCCATCAGCTGCCAGCCTCCCGGTGAATCCAACGGATAAATACCTGTCTGAGAACCACCGATTCCCACACTTCCGGCGCTGATCTTAATTCTGGGATTTGCAAGTCTTGGAGTATGGATTCTTTCATCCAGACCTCCAAGATAGCAAAATCCCGGAAGGAAACCAAGCATATAAATCAGATAATCACGGGAAGAATGGATTTTTATCACTTCCTCTTCTGATAAACCCGCATGCGCAGCTATATTGGCAATATCCGGTCCATATTCACCGCCGTAACATACAGGAATCTCATAAACTTTTTTCTTTCCTTCATCCATTTTCGCATCCATTTTCAGAAGATGCTGCATCCGCTCCGTAATTTCTTCATAGGAAATCACGCGAGGATCATAATTAATCAACAGAGAGCAAAACGCCGGAATGATATCTACCACACCCTCGATATGCTGCATTTTCATCAGCTGAACTGTAGCAGTTATTTTTCTGTTGATCTCCGGACTGATGATTCTTCCGAATTCAACGAGAATAGAAGAATCACCCGCTGTCAATATTCTAATATTATTCTGCATATGAGTTCTGATTTTCCTTTCTAGATAAGAGGAAAGGTGCAACCATTCAGATTACACCTTTTATTCCTCTTTTTGATTTGATTTCAATGTTTCAAGATTCTCACCAGATTATACGAACAGGGAGCCCATCTTAGATACAAATGTAGTAATTCCCAGATATGCGGATATAATTACAACAACAATTCCAAGAACCAGAAGCCATGTAGGATGCTTGTATTCTGTACCCATAATGGATTTCTTCTTGGAAGCGATCAGGCAGATTCCCAGAGTGATCGGAAGAATCAGTCCGTTCAATGCTCCTGCCAGAACCAGAAGGGTTGCCGGCTGTCCGATCAGTACCATGATAATAGTAGAAACTGCGATAAATCCAATGATAACCCAGTTTTCATTTTTTTCAATGGCCGGATGGAATGTCTTTAAGAAAGACACGGAAGTATAAGCAGCTCCGATAATGGAGGTGATTGCTGCACAAAGCAGAACCAGACCTGCAAAACGATATCCGATCTCACCTGCGCCCTGACGGAAAGCATCTGCTGCCGGGTTAGAAGCATCCAAGGTCACACCTTTAACTACAACGCCAAGAACTGCAAGGAACAGGAAGATACGAACGATCGTTGCAATTCCAATTCCCATGATCGAACTCTTGTTAATTTCTTTCAGGTTTTTCTCCCCTGTGATACCTGCATCAATCAGACGATGTGCGCCGGCAAAAGTAATGTATCCCCCTACAGTACCTCCAAGCAGAGTGATGATAGCCGGAATCAATTCAGAAACACCGGTCTCCGGCACAAAAGTATTCTTCAGAGCAGAACCAAGCGGTGGTTTTACTACGATAATGATAACAAAAATAACAACGATCATAATACCACCAAGAATCTTGGTCAGAGTATCCATCGCAGCTTTTGCATTTTTCAGCAGGAAGATAACGATAGCAAGAGCACCTGCCAGAATACACCCTACGCTGGTAGGAATTCCGAGCAATGTGTTGAATCCAAGTGCACCACCACCTACATTACCGATGTTAAATGCAAGACCTCCAAGAGCAACCATAAATGCTACCACATAACCAAGTCCCGGAAGCACTTTATTAGCTACCTCCTGTCCACGAAGCCCTGTTACACACAGAACACGCCAGATATTCATCTGTGCGATTGCTGCCAGAATAATGGAAAACAGAATAACAAAACCAAAGCTTGCCCTTTCTGTTCCAGTAAACTGTGCTGTCTGAGTTAAAAATCCAGGTCCGATTGCTGACGTTGCCATAAGAAATGCTGCCCCCAGCAAAGCACCGCCGCCTTTTTTCTTTTCACCCATTAGTTTCATCTCCTTTTTCATTTTTATCAATATTATACTTGAATTTCAATATTTTCACAAGTTTAATATTTTTGTGCAAATGCCAATGTCTGCCTGAGAGCATCTTCTTTTTCCACTCCGGCCAGTCTCAGTTTATGGGAAAATGCCAGAATCTCTGAGAAAAAGGGACCAGGCTTCAATCCTGCTGCTACCAGATCCGCTCCCATTACGTATGGCTTTTCCATTGTCTCATAAAATTCTTTCAGCCGCTTTTCCAGAAAAAGCTCCGCTTCCTCATCCGGAACACTTCCAGCTCGTCCCATATGATCTGCTTTTGCAAACTTCACCAGTCCTGCCGGATCCAGGGAACGATCAAACATTTTATTAGTAGATTTTTTTGCGGCCTGCCGGCGGGCCATCTGATAAGGCTTCATATGAAGTTCCACCATGTTCAATACATATTTGATCAGTTTTGTCTCATTCGTAATTCTTTCTAAAAACATACGAATCATCGGCAAGCCTTCTGTTTCATGACCAATGGAACGAATTCTGCCGTCTGTCACTTTTGTAGTAATTACCTTACCAAAGTCATGTGTCAGTGCTGCAAGCATAAATCCTATGGGGTTCGCAGAAGCTCCCTTTTGTCCTGCTGCCTGATCCAGCACCATCATGGTATGATTCCACACATCACCCTCCGGATGATACTGAGGATTCTGCATTACTCCTACCAACTGCTCCATCTCCGGGAACCATACAGACAACTGCTCCATCTTCTTCATTTCCTCAAAAAACACAGAAGGAGTGTCAGCCTTCAAAAGTGCCTTTTCCAGTTCCCCCATGATTCTCTCTCTGGCTAGCGCGGACAGATCCATCGTTTTTGACAATGCTACCGTCTCATCCGCTACCCGGAATCCGAATCGTGCAGCAAACTGTGCAGCCCGCAAAACTCTCAGGGGGTCTTCAACAAAAGTATGCGAATTTACATGACGGATCACGCCGTTTCTTATATCCTCTATCCCGCCAAAGTGATCGATTACCTCTCCCGTCAACACATCTTCCATCAGTGCATTCATAGTGAAATCTCTTCTTCTGGCAGCTTTTTCCGTCCCCAAAAACGGATCTACATACACAGTAAAGTCTTTATGACCGCGGCCAGTAGCTTCTTCCTTCCTTGGCATAGCGATATCTACATCATATCCCTTCAGCCCGAAGATTCCAAAATCAGCTCCCATCTCCGTTCTTTTTCCCAGACTGTCAAGAACTTCTCCCAAAACTTCCGGGGAAATTCCATGAATCTCTATATCAATATCTTTATTTTCTTTGCCCATAACCTTATCCCGGACATATCCTCCTACAAAAAAAGTTCTTCCTCCTTTTTCAGCAACCTGGGCAGCAATTTTTTTCGTCATAACCAGATTTTTGTTTTTCAAAATTACCACTCCTCGTTTCCCATAGTATCATTATACTACCATACCTCATTATCAGAGTCAAAAGTCTTTTATCCTATGATGATTATAGACAACATTTTTCTAAATTTTTACATTTTTTACAATATTATATTGTTACAAAAATTTTATTTAGATTTTTCTTCCAAAAGACTACCTTTTTTTGTAAATATATAGTACAATTATACCAAAGCAACTCGGCAACTATTCTGTACTTCATTTTTTATTGACAAAAATGTCTTATAGGACGGCTGCCAAATAACACACAGAATAGGGGATCTAATATGGCAAAAGAAATGATAGCAATGCTTCTTGCCGGCGGACAGGGCTCCAGACTTTATGCCCTGACCCAGAATCTGGCAAAACCCGCAGTTCCTTTTGGCGGAAAATATCGAATCATTGATTTTCCACTGTCAAACTGCGTAAATTCCGGTATTGACACTGTAGGTATTCTTACCCAGTATCAGCCGCTTGTACTGAATGAGTACATTGGCAATGGACAGCCGTGGGATTTGGACCGTCTCCATGGCGGTGTTCACGTACTTCCACCGTATCAGCAGGCATCCGGTTCTGACTGGTACAAAGGTACCGCTAACGCAATCTACCAGAATATTTCATTTATCGAACGTTACAATCCTCAGTATGTCATCATTCTTTCCGGTGACCAGATCTGTAAGCAGGATTACAGCGATTTTCTTCGCTTCCACAAGGAAAAAGGTGCAGAATTCAGCGTAGCCGTTATGGAAGTTCCGTGGGATGAAGCTTCCCGTTTCGGTCTTATGGTAACAGACGAGAATGACAAAATCACTGAGTTCCAGGAAAAACCGAAGCAGCCGAAGTCTAATCTAGCTTCCATGGGTATCTATATTTTCAACTGGGATATTCTTAAAAAATACCTTATTGAAGATGAAGCGGATCCGGAATCCGAAAATGATTTTGGTAATAACATTATCCCGAACCTGCTCCGTGATAACCGCAATATGTATGCTTACCGTTTTGAAGGCTACTGGAAAGATGTAGGAACCATCCCATCTCTCTGGGAAGCTAACATGGAAGTACTTGATCCGGAGCACAGCGGTATCAACCTTTTTGATGACGACTGGAAAATCTACAGCCGAAACAGTGGTATGACCGGTCATAAGATTGCTGCTGATGCTGTTGTAGAAAATTCCATGATTACTGACGGCTGCCGCATCAAAGGTAATGTAAAACACTCTATCCTCTTCGCAGGTGTACAGGTTGAACCCGGCGCTGTTGTAGAAGATGCTGTTGTTATGGGCGGAACCATTATCAAAGCAGGTGCTGTTGTAAAACACTGCATCATTGCTGAAAATGTAGTAATCGGTGAAAATGCTGTAGTCGGAGCAATGCCAACAGAAACCGAAAGCGGTGTTGCAACTGTAGGTTCTGGCGTATATATTGGTGACGATGCAAAAATTGGCCCAAATGCCATGATTAATACGAATGTAAAGGATGGTGACGAACAATGGTAAATTCAAACGCAAATGCTCTGGGTATTATCTTCCCTAACAGTTATGATGATCTGGTACCTGAACTGGTAAGTGAGCGTCTGATGGCTTCCATTCCTTTTGCAGGTCGTTATCGTATGATCGATTTTATCCTGTCCAGTATGGTAAATTGCGGAATCGACAATATTTCCATACCTGTACGTAACAATTATTATTCTCTGATGGATCATCTGGGATCCGGACGTGAATGGGATCTTTCCCGTAAAAATGGCGGTCTGAATATCGTTCCTCCGTTTGCTGAAAAATCTGTAGGTTTTTATAATGGACGTATCGATGCCCTTGCAAGCATTCTGGCATTCCTGAAACATCAGAAAGAGAAATATGTGGTACTGTCCGATGCTCATATCGCAGTAAATTTTGATTTCAATGCGCTTCTGGATGCCCATATTGAATCCGGTGCAGATGTAACAGTAGCTTATGCAGAAGAAGAGCTTCCTGTTATCTCCGATCATGTACAGCCGGGAGCAAAAGGTTTCTTCTATTCCCTGCAGCTTGACGGCAACCGTGTTACAAAGATCAAAATCAATCCGCAGGATCCTGGAAAACAGAACTTCTCTATGAACATCTATGTGATGGATCGTGAGCTTCTGATCGATCATGTAAATACCGCTTTTGTACGTGGAAATATCTATTTTGAACGTGACGTACTGGCTCCAAATCTGGAAAAACTGAATGTTCAGGCTTTCAAATTTGATGGATACTATGCACGTATCAATGATATGAAGAGCTACTTCAACGAAAACATGAAACTTCTGGAAGACGAAAATCTGGATGGCCTGTTTGCACCAAATCCGGTATATACCAAGATCCGTGACGATAACCCGACCAGATACATCTCCGGTTCTAAGGTGAAAAATATCATGGCTGCAGACGGCTGCGTGATCGAAGGCGAAGTAGAAAACAGTATTCTGTTCCGTGGCGTTAAGATCGGAAAAGGCGCTAAAGTTAAGAATTGTGTTCTGATGCAGGATACCGTTGTTGAAGAAGGTGCAAATCTGGAATATGTAATTTCCGATAAAAATGTACATATCACAGCCGGAAAAGAATTGAAAGGAACAGATACCATGCAGGTATTTGTTGAAAAACGTAAAGTCGTATAAACATATTTTTTGGTTCGTATAGTCAATATATGTAGTGAGGCTGATAAATAATATATGCTGCGTATCAATGTCATCGATACGCGGCATATATTCTTATTAGACAATCTACTTTATTGGATATATGAATCAAAAGATAATCTGCTTCTAAAACAAACTATTTGATATTTTGCACGTTATCTCACGATACAAAATGACACTGAAAGTGAAAAACCAACTTCCATCTGCCTCACTGTATTTATTATACGATCCAAATAGTATTTTATTATTTCAGGAACACAAATTCTTTTTCTGAAGATAATTCCTGATGGTAAGTGTATCCCTGTCGATTGAACTTTTTCATTTCTTCCGGTTCTTTAACCGTATGTTCTGCCATAAACCGAACCATCTCGCCCCGTGCCATCTTTGCCTGAGTTCCTTTTTGGATCACTTTCCCGTCTTTCCATTCACCGAAGATACAGGTGATAAATCTGTCTGCCGGCTGCAGATATTTTTCTATGCATTTTGAATATTCTTTTGATGCCAGATTGATTATAATACGGTCTTCATCCATTACTTCCTGATAGAGTTTGTCACCCCAGAATTCATACAGATTTCCATTTTCATCAACTTTGGCTTTTGCCTGCATTTCCAAACGATAGGGGGTAACTCCATCCAATGGTTTCAGCACTCCATAAAATCCCGAAAGAATTCTCAAATGCCTTTGTACATATTCCCATTCTTTATCAGAGAAAACGGCAGGAGCCATATACTGATACTGGATTCCTTCATAAGAAATCAACGCCGGTGTCAGATTTCTTTCCAGATTCATATCAGCAAATCGCTGAAAATTCAGCTCCGCAATTTTTTCATTGCATCCCCAAAGTTTTCTGACGTGTTCAAAATCCAGCTTCTGTACCCACTTCATCAGCTTTTTTGTATCATCTAAGTATACAGGAACCCCTTTACTGGCAATCAGATCGGGTTCCATATTCATCTTCTTTGCCGGTGAAATGATAATCCTCATCTTCTGTGTCTCCTTTACAGAAGTGCCAGCATCTGTTCCGGATTTTCAGCTGCTTTTACTTTTCCAAATGCCTTTATAATGATACCCTCTTCATCAATCAGATAAGTAGTACGCACGACACCCATTGTTTTTTTACCATACATATTTTTTTCTTTCCATACATCATAAGCCTGAATAACAGTCAGTTCTGTATCAGATAAAAGAATAAACGGCAAACCGTATTTTTCTTCAAACTTTTTATGAGATGTCACACTATCCTTGCTGACTCCCAGCACTACGGCATCCTTTTCCTGAAACTGTGGATACAGTTCTCCAAATCCACAGGCCTGTTTTGTACATCCCGGAGTATTATCCTTTGGATAAAAATACAGTATTACCTTTTTTCCTTTATATTCCTCCAGTGTATGAACATTTCCATTCTGATCCGGCAATTCAAAACCGGGAGCTTTTGTTCCAATCTCTAGCATTTTCATATCCTCCTGCTTTTATTTTTATATTTCAAGGAATGGCATAATTTCCAATCCAAGTTTTTCTGCAAATTCTTCTGATTTTCGTACCCCTTCATCGCAAAGCAACTCCGGTGCATGGGCATCCGAATTGATCAAATATTTTAAATCATACTCCTTTGACAAAAGAAATGTCTGTTCACAAGGATAACTCCTATGATAGCGCATACCATTTCCATTGATTTCCACAGGAATTTTCAATTCCTCACATGCCTGAAAAATCTGTCCCATTGCAGCTTCACAATCCTTGTCCCATGAGTTGCTGTAATTCTCCAAAGCACAATCCGGATGAGCAAGAAAACGGAAAAGTCCCGTCTCCAATCCTTTGCACACATCATCCGCATACACATGCAGCTCATAAGGACCTTTCGGCCCAAAGCAATCTATCTCTTTATTTTTCCCACATCGATGCTGACCAATAAACAACAACTCATATCCAAACTCTTCCTGGAATCTCCGGTAATCATCCATCTCCAAGGGATAATACTCACATTCAAATCCCTTGATTACCCGGATTCTTCCCTCATACTCTTTGATTGCATGATTCAATGCCGCATCATATTCCGGAAACTGATCCCATGGAATCCACGTGTCCTCCGTATGATTGTGGGGAACATGCTCTGTTATGGCAATCTCCCGAAGCCCACACCGTATCGCTTCCTCAATGTACTCCTCAATCTCACCTACTCCATGCCTGCACCATCTTGAATGTGTATGATAATTTGCCTGCATAACTGATTTCCTCTTTTCTCTATCACCAGAATTTAAATACGCCTCAACGTACTTGCTGCGTGTGCACGTCACTCTTTGCATGATGCGATACTTCTGCACACCTGTGCGATCCTATAATAATAAAATGGATAAATATTCATGTTTTGTTTCCTGAACATTTACCCAAATTATACGCACACTATTTCGAAAAACGCAACTGTTTTCAAGATTTTTCTATAAACTTGGTCACAGAGCGAACATCAACACAGAAACACATATAGTATTGCCAATCTTCTACTTAAGACTGCCTTCAAAATAATTAATTCCCAATATACACATCAGTATTATTACACTTAGAATGATCCCCATAGTCCTCCTCCTTATTTTCCAGATTCATATTAATAAAATTTTCAAAAGAAAGAGATTCAACATCTCTGTCCGGATATTGAGCAGAAAATGCTTTAAGCTTTTGAAAAATCACATTAACCAAAAAAATGGAAGAAATCGAAGGTCTTGACCCTTCCTACCCTTACACGCTCCACAAAGTGGATCTTGACCACACTACCATACCCTGGCACTGGCATGAAGAGCTGGAATTTATTTTCATTGTAAAAGGCGAACTTAAAATCCATACTTCCTCATGCAGCTATTCATTTCATGAAAATGAGGGTTTTTTTATCAATACCAATGTACTTTGCTCTCTTGAAAACATCACACACTGCAGTATAGAATCTCACTTATTTCATTCCATATTATTAAGCGGGCATTTTAAAAGTATTTTTGAGACCAAATATCTGAATCCAGTTTTGCAGAACAAAAAGCTTGAAATAGTCGAATTTAGGGGACATACAGAAAATCAGAAAAAAATTCTTAAGAATCTTAAAAAGATGAGCGTTCTTGACTCCAAAGAAAATACAGAATTTCAAATGAGGACTCTTCTCTCTGAAATCTGGCTGCTGATGTTAGAAGAAATTAGGACTATGGAAATGAAAAAAACACCATCTAATTCTATATCTCAAGAACGTCTGATGACCATGATGTCTTATATTCAGGAAAACTATACACAAAAGCTTACTTTGAATGATATTGCACAATCAGCCTCTTTAAGTACAAGAGAATGTTTAAGATGCTTCAAAAATGGAATACATGAATCACCTTTTGAATATCTAATCAATTATCGAATAGAACAGGCAAAGAAAATGCTTCGACTGACAAATCTTCCTGTTACTGACATTGCCTTTGAAACAGGTTTCTCAAACGGTGCTTATTTCAGTAAAATATTCAAGAGGGAATGCGGAAAAACTCCCGGTAACTACAGGATGTCCGAAAAAAAATCTACATGAAAGCATTATTTTGTTGTATGATAAAAATAATATCACGCAGTAATTCTGCATTAATGCGAAAGGGGAAATTTATTTATGGGATTAGCAAAATGCGCATGTATTGACACTCTTTACACAGAACTTCCATGGACTCAGCGTTTTCAGGCGGCAAAAAACGATGGTTTTATAGCAGTTGAATTCTGGGACTGGCGGATCCGTGATCTGAACGAGACAAAAAAAGCAGCTAAAGAAGCCGGAATCATTATTTCAGGTTTTAACGGAGATGCAGACTACTCTCTTGTAGATCCCAGCCATAAAAAATTTTATTTGGAAGATTTAAAAAAATCAATTGAGGCCGCTCAAAAAGTTGGTGCACGAAGTGTAACCATTCACTCCAATGCTTTGGGCGAAGGAGGAATTGTTGTAAATCATTATGATAATCTGTCCCACACCACCAAGCTGTGCGCTATGTATGACACTCTTCTGGAATGTGTAAAAATTGCAGAACGTGAGCAAATAAATCTCAATCTGGAAGCACTAAATATCACAACCGATCACGTAGGAAACTTTCTTACCACAACACAAATGGGTGCGGAAATCTGCCGGCTGATTGACTCTCCAAGACTGAAACTGTTATATGATGTCTACCATATGCAGCTGAATGAAGGCAGTCTGTGTGATACGATCAGTAAATATTGCGACCAATTTGGTCACCTCCATGTTGCAGATGCTCCGGGAAGACATGAACCGGGCACAGGAGAAATCCATTATCCGAAAGTTCTCTGTCATCTGGAAGCCTGCGGATATAAAGGCTTTGTGGGATATGAACTTTTCCCGAAAACGGATACAAAAACTGCAGTTGAAGCAATTATGAAATAAAGTATATTGGTTGACGGAATGGTGTTCTTCCTGCCAATGTCATTGGGTAAAGCGCGCCTGAAGATCCACTGTTTACGCAGACTTAGGCGCGACGGCTCTCCGGAGCGTCTTAGTCGAAGTTAACAGTTAGCTGAAGGGAAGCGACCTGACATTGGCAGGAAGAACACCATTTCGTCAACCTCACAACTTTTTATTTCTGTCCCACTGCAGTCTCCTCAAACTGACTGTTATACAGATGTGCATAGAATCCATTCTGTGCCATCAGGGAATCGTGATTGCCCTGCTCAATGATATGGCCGTCTTTCATCACCAGTATCACATCCGCCTCCCTGATTGTCGAAAGACGATGTGCCACAATAAAGCTGGTTCTTCCTTCCATCATCCGGGCAAATGCTGCCTGGATTCTCACTTCTGTACGGGTATCGATGCTGCTGGTCGCTTCATCCAGAATCAGCATAGGCGGCAGACAGAGCATTACACGGGCGATACAGAGAAGCTGTTTCTGCCCCTGACTGATATTGCCTCCATCTTCAGCAATTTTCGTATCATATCCATCCGGCAGACGTTTGATAAAGCTGTGCGCATGAGAAGCTTTAGCTGCCGCTATGATTTCTTCATCTGTAGCATCCGGCTTTCCGTATGCGATATTTTCACGGATTGTTCCCGCTTTCAGCCATGTCTCCTGCAAAACCATACCATAATTCTGGCGCAATGATTTTCTGCTCACATCCCGGATGTCTTTTCCGGCCACTTCTATCTTACCACCATCCACATCATAAAAACGCATCAGCAGATTAATCAATGTTGTTTTACCGCATCCGGTCGGACCCACAATAGCAATCCGCTGTCCCGGTTTCACATCAAGAGATAGATGTTCGATCAATGGTCGATCCGTTACATAACGGAAAGATACATTTTCCAGTTCCACGTGACCATCGCTCACCAGAACGGTATCCGTTTCTTTTATCTGATCCTCTTCATCCAGAAGCTGGAATACACGATCCGCGCAGGCAATGGCATTCTGCAGCTCCGTCACCACACTGGAGATTTCATTGAAGGGCTTAGAATACTGATTCGCATAACTCAGAAAAATACTCAACTGTCCGACCGTAATGCCTCCCGCTACCGTATACAAGGCACCCGCCAAGCCTACAGCCGCATACACCAGATTATTTACAAAACGAGTACATGGATTGGTCAGACTGGAAAAGAACACTGCTTTCAGACTTGTGTCCCGAAGCTGTTCATTTAGTTCATCAAATTTTTCCAGGCTTTCTTCCTCCTGACCAAATGCCTGCACCACCTTCATGCCTTCCACCATTTCATTCACATAAGCAGTTTGATTTCCCCGTACCACTGTCTGCTGACGAAAATAATGATACGTGTGTTTGGCGATAAAATTTGCCACAAACAAACTCAATGGTGTCAGACATACTACAACAAGAGTAATCAGCGGATTTACCGACACCATGAATCCCAATGTGCCGATAATGGTAAGAACACCGGTAAACAGCTGTGTAAATCCCATCAACAGCCCATCCGCAAAGGTATCCACATCTGCGATTACACGACTGACCAGATCACCGGACGGATGAGCATCCAGATAGGAAAGGGGAAGCTTCTGAATTTTGTGGATAGAAGCATTTCTCAGATCTCTTGATACGCCAAAGGTGATCTTATTATTGCATGCCGCCATAGCCCACTGTGCAAAAGCTGTAATGATTGTAGCCACAGCAATCGCAGTGATGATCGTTCCGACACCCTTAAAATCAACCTTGCCTTCTCCAATCATAAAATCAATAGCATTACCACATAAAATAGGCACCAGCAGCTGTGCAGCCACACTGACAGCCGCGCATACAAAACTGATAATCAGAAATGGTACATACGGTTTTATGAATCGAAGAATACGTTTCATAACCGCCTGGTTTTTCTTAGCCAATCTGCTTTTTGCAGTTTTTTCTTTTTCTGTTATCTTTCCAGCCATCAGTGCATCTCTCCTTTCTTAAACTGACTTTCATATATTTCACGGTACACTTCACAACGTTTTAGAAGTTCCCCATGAGTCCCCTGATCTGCAACTTGTCCGTCATCCAGCACTAATATCCGATCTGCATGTTTCAGGCTGGAAGTTCGCTGAGAAACAATAAATACAGTAATGTCCCCCGGAAGAGTGGCAAGCGCCTTACGAAGCGCCGCATCTGTAGCAAAATCCAGTGCACTGGCGCTGTCATCCAGGATTAAAATGTCTGGCTGCTTAACCAGTGCTCTGGCAATCGTCAGACGCTGTTTCTGTCCACCGGAGAAATTTCTTCCTCCCTGTTCCACAACTTCATCCAGTCCCTGTGGTTTTGCATGCACAAATTCCGCTGCCTGAGCAAGTTCCAGTGCTTTCCACAATTCTTCATCTGTTGCTTCCTGATTTCCCCATAGAAGATTGGAGCGGATTGTACCGGTAAAGAGCTGTGCTTTCTGCATAACAACACTCACACTTTTTCTCAGTTCTTCTCTGTCCCACTCTTTTACCGGTATCCCCATAACTCTGACCTGTCCGGAAGTAGCATCATAAAATCTCGGAATCAGGTTTACCAGACTGGATTTTCCGCTTCCGGTACCACCGATCACACCGATCGTCTGTCCTTTTTTCGCATGGAAAGAAATATTCGTCAAACTTTCTTCACCGGCACCGGCATAGGTAAGGCTTACATTTTCAAATGCAACTGCCTCATCTTCATAATCTTTCTTTTTATCCGTCTGTTCTCTGTTTTCTGTTTCAACAAATTTCATGGACGGTTCTGTATCCAGCACATCCTGTACCCGATGCAGACTTGCCATCGCTTTACTGAGCAGTACGATCAAATTTGCCAGTTTTACCAGTTCCACCAGAATCTGGCTCATATAATTGACCAGTGCAACCACATCACCGCTCATCAAAACACCACTGTCGATCCTGACAGCTCCCATTTTCAAAATTGCAATCGTAGCAAGATTGACTACTACATATGTCAGCGGATTCATCAGTGCTGAAATGTGCCCCACATGAAGCTGCATGGATGTGAGCTGATTGTTATCGTTCTCAAACCGCTCTACTTCTGAATCCTCTTTTCCAAAAGCCCTAATCACTCTCACACCTGTAAGATTTTCCCGGGTAATTCCAAGTACACAGTCCAGTCTTCCCTGAATTTTTTTATACAGCGGAGACGTAATTTTCATAATACCGAAAACGATGACAGACAACACCGGTATAGCTGCAAGAAAAACCAGCGCAATCTTAACATTAATTGTAAATGCCATGATCATAGCACCGAAAACAATAAACGGACTTCTCAAAAATAAGCGCAAAACCATGTTGATTCCATTCTGTACCTGATTGATATCACTGGTCATACGTGTGATCAATGTACTTGTTCCTATGGTATCGATCTCCGAATATCCCAGCTTCTGGATATGTGCAAATAAGGAATGGCGAAGTCCTGCCGCACATCCTACAGAAGCTCTGGCCGCAAAAAACTGTGCCGTAAAACTGCAGGCGATTCCGATCAGTGCCAGCAGCACCAGAATCCCGCATCGCTGCATGATATACTTATTGTCCTGATTGCCGATACCCACATTGATAATATCTGCGACAACAATCGGCACAAACAGATCAAACAATGCTTCCAGCATCTTAAAAAGCGGTGCCAGGATGCTCTCTTTTTTGTAATGTTTTAAATATTCCAACAAATATTTCATTTGCCGTTTACCCCTTTCACAATATCTGATAACTACTGTTTGAACAGTAATCGTAGCCTCATATGTTCTAGAATAACACAGGAATACTTATAGGAATAATATTTATTTTATGATATAATTATATGGAAAAAATATAGATTTTATAGATATAGACGGGAGATAAGAAATCTATGGAAATACGTCAATTGCGCTATTTTAATGCTGTGGTAGAAGAAGGAACCGTTACCGGAGCGGCAAGAAAACTGAATATGACCCAGCCACCACTGACAGCTCAGCTGCACAGCCTGGAAGAAGAACTGGGATGCAGCCTTTTTCGCCATGAAGGCAGACGGCTCTATCTGACCGAAGCCGGTCATACCTTTTATCAAAGATCATGCGCAATTCTGGGAATGTGCCGTGCCACTTCAGCAGAGATGGAAAATTTCCGTTCCGGCAATACCGGAACTCTTCGTATCGGTGTGGTCTCTTCTGTCCAGGGAACTTTATTCATGGACTGGATTACACATTTTGCTGACCAACATCCATCGATCCGGTATGAAATATACACTTCCAATACTTATCATCTGTTGGAACGGCTCCGCATGAGTCAGCTGGATCTCGCCATCGTGCGTACCCCGTTTTCCGCTCCGGATCTGGAAATACTCCCGGTCAGAAAAGAGTCCATGGTGGCTGCAGGGTTGTCTTCCAGCTTTGATCCTTCCTGTAAATCATCTATGCTCGAAAAAAATACGATCTCCCTGCGCGAGCTTGCTCCGAACCCTCTGATTCTTTATCGCAGATGGGAAGGAATTCTCCGTTCACGCTTTGAAGCCGCAGGATGCATTCCCCAGATCCGCTGCTGCAACGATGATGCACAGACCACATTGGCTCTTGCAGAAAATGGTCTGGGAATCGGCATACTTCCGGCATCAGCTATTTATCATCTGAACAATCCACGGTTAACCGTATTGAAAATTGAAGATGCAGCACTTTCCACAGAAATTGCTGTTTTATGTAAATCAAAAGAACAGCTTCCGCAGGTAGCACTGCTGTTCTGGGATATGATGAAGTCAATTGAAAGGAGTTTTTAATTATGTATAGAAAATGGTATCGACAGGGTGACTCCCTGCTTCATGAAATTGCGTCTACACAGGCAGATCCTGATACACTGGCTTTATGGTATATCGGCCAATGTGGCTTTATTTTCAAAAATTCTGCTACCCTGTATATTGATTCCATCCTGAATGATCTGACAGATACATCTGGAAATACCCGGCGCCATTATCCCATCCCGTATCTGCCTGGTTCCGTACAGGCCGATTATATTCTTTGTACCCATGGACATGCCGATCATCTTGCCGTTGAGACTTTGACAGCCATCGCAGATTCCAATCCTACTGCCAGATTTGTCGTTCCTGGTGCCTGCCACACAACACTCACAGATGCCGGTATTCCCGAAAGTTGTATTATTTCTGCAAAGGCTCATGAGGAAATTTCCCTTCCCGGTGCAACCATTTATCCTGTTTCCGCAGCACATCCGATCCACGCAACAGATGAGAGCGGAGCAGACACTGCGCTGTGTTATTACATCACTATGGGAAATGTTAGAATACTGCATTTGGGAGATACTTATCTGACCAATCAGCTTCTGGAAGATTTACAAAAGCTCCCGACACCTCATCTGTTTCTGCCCCCAATCAACGGAAGTGACTATTTCCGCACAAAACGCAACTGTATCGGAAATCTATCATCCATAGAAGCAGCCAGATTATCAGTACTTCTGCATGCAGACCTGACCATTCCCACACACTTTGATATGATCGAGGGAAATACAGTGGACCCGCTGAACTTCGTACGGGAACTGTGGTCGGAAAATCCTGCCGCCAAATGGCATATTCCGGCACTTGGAGAACGGTTTATTTATCATGTCGGGGTTTAGCATATAAAAGTTTCACATTCTTTTCACATTTTTATTAGCACTCTCCTCTTGACATTGCTGATTAAAAGAGGTATAACGTGTTCTGAACAAAGGAAACAGGAGAAAAAGCTTCTCTTCGTTTATCCCGGTTCAGAAAATTTAATAAATATGATACTTAACTGACCTGGTCAGGCCGCTAAGCATTCAGTGATTGGAGGAAAAGACAAATGACTACTTTAAAAGCTGAAAAAAGAGACATGCAGACAAAGGCAAAAAAGCTTAGACGGGAAGGATATGTTACCGGAAATGTTTTTGGTAAAACAATCGATGGTTCCATACCTGTTCAATTTCCAAAGAGCGAAATAGAACAACTTCTGAAAACCAAAAACAAAGGAAGCCAGATTATGCTGGAAATTGATGGAGAACAGATAGATGTTCTAATCAAGGAAATTGATTTCAATTCCATGAAACATCAGGTGGATGAAATTGATTTTCAGACACTGGTAAGCGGAGAAAAAGTTCATTCTACAGCAGAATTTAATAAATCATGAAAAAGTAACTGCCGGTGTCATCCAACAGATGCTTGAGGAAATTCCATTCAAAGCACTTCCGGAGGCTTTGGTTGAGAAAATTGAAATTGACGTGGCACAGATGCATATCGGCGATACTATAAAAGTAAAAGATCTGGAGATTGCCTCAGATAAAGATGTTACTCTTCAGATTGATCCGGAAGAAGTCATTGTAACCTTGATGGAATCTCACAATGTTCCAGAAGTAGATGACGCAGAAACTTCTGAAGCATAATAATTGACATTTATTTTAAATACTCCCTTTCAGATAAAACCTGAAAGGGAGTATTTGTCACTTATTTATTCTCTTCTTTATCCGTCCAGCGATTATATATATTCGCTAAAATTGCTCCTGAAACATTATGCCATACAGAGAAGATTGCTCCGGGAACAGTGGCCATAACCATATCCGGAAATGCTGTTCCTGCCAGTGATGTGGCCAGACCGGAATTTTGCATACCAATCTCAATAGAAACAGCTTTTGTCTTTGGCGTACTCATATGGAGCAGTTTTCCAATACCAAAACCACATGCATATCCCAACAGATTATGAAGAATCACTACAAGGAAAACAATAATACCTGTACTCATGATTTTCTCTGCATTATGGGAAACAACAGCTGCAACAATCAGACAGATTGCGATAACAGAAACTGACGGTAAAACCTTGACCAGTTTTTGTGTAACCTTTCCGAATAATTTATTGATGATGAAACCTAATGCAATGGGAATGATAACCACTTTTATAATTGACATAAACATGCTCAACATATCAACTGTGACCGTAGTTCTCAGCAGTAAATAGGTAATCGCCGGAGTCAAGAACGGTGCAAGAAGTGTATTGACACTGGTCATACCTACAGAAAGAGCAACATCACCTTTTGAAAGATATGTGATTACATTGCTGGATGTTCCTCCCGGGCAGGTTCCTACAAGAACTACCCCAGCCAACAATGCTGCATCAAGACCGAATGCTTTTCCCAGAAGGAAAGCAAGAAGCGGCATTACGGTGAACTGCGCCAGACAACCTATGATAATATCCTTAGGCCGGGTAAATACCAGCTTAAAATCCTCCAGTTTCAAGGTCAGACCCATACCAAACATTACAATCATCAAAAGATAATTCACCCAGGATGTCTGAATCCACAAACAGGTTCCCGGCGCAAACAATGCCAGAGCGGCGACAACCAGCACGATGATTGCCATATACTTTCCAAAAAAGTCACTGATTTTTTCCAATACTTTCATTTCTTTTATCCTCCTCTTATTAAAGTATTGTTGACACTACGATTAACAGAATTTTACAAGGATAGGAAAATCAGAGGACTTTCCTATGACATTAAAAAACCTCTGTCTCTCTGAAGAGACAAAGGTTTTTTCCCTCTGCGGTACCACTCTTATTGCCGGAAACGCCGACCACTCACATATCTATAAATATAGGATAAGGTAACGATTATCAACCGTCCAGACTTACTAAACCAAGTCGTTTAGTCTGAATACTCAGAGGTGATCTTCACAGAATACCCGTATTGTCTTGCATCAACCGGCAACTCTCTGAAACGTCATATTTCTGCTACTTTTCCTCGTCAACGTTGTGTCTTTATTATCTGTCATACACTTTACCACTTTAACCTATTCATGTCAAGAAATCTTTAAAACAGAATTTCTTTATTCACTGAAGCATGATCATCATCTTCCAGCGGAATAATAAGGCATTTCTTACCATCAATCATCTGAGAATAGATTTGTCCTTCCTTTTCCGGTTTTACCGTCACTATCACCTGACAGTCTTCACTCTCTTCTGCTGAAAGAGCACGGGTTTCTTCCAGCTGCTGCTTCAGGTTTTTCACCTGTTCCACCAGTTCCAGACGATCTTTTCTTCTTCCATTTGCTTCCACAAGCTTGGAGTCCACAAGACTTCCGGCTTCCGGAAGATCTTCCCCAAAAACTTCTTCATAGTTTTTCTCTATGGCTGCAGTCTGTTCCTCCGTAAGCCCGCTTTCCGTCAGAACTTCCGTCATATCCCTTGTGGTAAGAAGCATGGGTTCCGGTGTCACATTTGTCTCAGATGGATCATTCATCTCCGCATTCTGATAAACCTTATCATTCAGATTATCCTGAATGTCCATATAGAGGATCTCACTTTTTCCATCCCCGTCACCAATCACATCTTTAATGATGGACTCAAACGTAATCTTTTTCTCTGTAGCCGTAAGTCTGGCACCACATCCAAGTCCTTCCGTCATAAATTCCGAATGGGGATTTTTTGTGTCTCTGGTATAAAACATGACCGAATGAATATCTGTACTGCGATCCGTAAATGCGGGGAAAACGAAACCGGTATCCGGCATACTTACCACCCAATCCCTGATACGGGAACGGATACAGTTCTCTTCTTCCCTATATCCCAGCCCCGGTTTTGAAAGATTGACCGGACAGATGGCACAGATCAGATAATCATATACTTCTTCTGATTCATCCAGATCTATATTATCTTTTGTCTTTTTCATAACATCATACGCATCATGAAACAGCAGAATCAGGTAATTTCCCGGATGACTGTAGCTTGCGATCACCATATCGTAAAATGCATCCAGCAGTTCATCATTTTTCAGCTCACTCTCCCGAAGTCCCATCAAAAATTGCTGTTTTCCTCCGACCGCTTCTTCCTCCATGGGGAATTCCAGTTCCAGGATATTATTGCCAACTGTTCCTGAGAAAACTTTTTTGGCAATATCCAGATATTTATAAAAATCTTCTTCCTCCAGATTCAAAAAAGTCTCCGCAATATTTGTTACCTTATTGTGTTCTGCATCCACATAACAGCCGCACATTCTGGTAAAAGTACAGCCGTGCTTTGTCAGGCGGCGCTTCAATTCATGGATATCTTTTTTATTCATATATGTACAGGTTCCTTTCTCTTTGGGTTTACGGAAACGGGCGGAACACGCTTTGCGGTCCCGCCTGTCTGTCACTTTATTATAAAATCAATCCGTTTCCGATTCAAGCTGTTTTTTCCCTATCAAAAGATCAGTTCCTGCTGCTCCATGACTTCAATCTGTGATACCACCATAGTCTCCGGCTCATTTCCCCGTACATGATCCGCTTTCAGATACTGCATACCGTTTCGCAGACTTGCGGCTATAAGATTCAGCACATAAATATTATCGAAGCGATTATAGATTGATTCCCCGCCCAGACCGCTGAGACATATCAGCTGAGTGTTCGTTTTCTTTGCCATATCCATCAGAGGTTTCAAAAGGTGAGAAGCATTTGTCTGGGCAAACGGATTATCCATAACCAGAACCTTTCCTTCATTGCGGTCAGCAAAGATATCCGTATCATCTTTCCGCATATAATACAGCAAACTGGACAGAATTACGAAAGCTGATAAAAATCCCTCTCCTCCTGAGTTCTTTGCCACTTCCGCCCAGGTAATCGGATATTCCCTCTGCTCCTCAATCTTATACAGGCGAATCTGCACATTTCCAATACCGATAACAGTATCATACAGATTTCTGGTGGTGATTCGGGTGCCAAAGTACTCTTGTGCATTTTCATTTTTCTCGAAAAGCTCCACACCTTTCAGTGTCACTTCATCAATCATATCCTGCAGTCTGATATGATACAGATTTTCATTTTCTTCCCACTCCGGAAGCTGAATCTTGAGCATCTTAATCGGTCTCTCCCGGATGGTGATGGTTGAATTGCGGTCAATCATTCCCAGATTCTGATGTACTTCCCGTACGTACTCTTCCATCAGTTCCACAATTCTGTCTTTTTCCTTTTCTACCACAGAAATATCCACTTCCAGCTTTTCCATCAGACTGTCGTAAGACTGAATGGTGGTATCCAGCTGCCGAAGCACCTGTGCGGCATCATCCGTCAGTTCCAGCATGGATTCCAACGGTTTCTTGTAAAATTCTTCTTGAAATGCATCCATACGCACAATCTGATTCAATACCTGAATCAGTCGTTCCTTCGCTGACTGCCGGTCACGGACCATCTGATTGTAATCCCGAATGAGTATTCCCTTAAAATTTCTAAGCTCCCGCTCATTCATTTCCGCAAATGCTTCTTCCCATTCCACCTGCTCAATCAGAGGAAATTCGCTGTATTCCGACAAAGCCGTCAGATTTTCCTCATAGCTGTGCAGCTTTCCTTTCAGTCTGTCAGCTTCCTTTACAGCCTCTTTTTCCTGGAAACGAAGCTGATTTCTTCTTGCATCAAAATCCTTGTTTTGAATCTCCTGGGCAGAAAGGGGCTGTTCCTTTCCACACTCACTGGCGATTCTCTGCATCCGTTCCCGAATCTGCTGTGCGATAACGGCAATTTTTTTATCTTCTTCCCCATACAGCATTCTTCTGTTTTCAATCTTCATTTTGTAGCCCTCCAGAAGAATTTCCTGATGGGACTCTTCCTTACGGCTGTAATGAATGTCTTTCCATGCGCCTGACAAAAGGCGGTACTTTTTCTGGAGATAAATGAGTTCTTCCCCAGCTTCTTTATATCTTTCTGTTGCTCGTCTTTCTTGTTTTTCCAGTTCCTGTATTTCTGTGGACATCTTTTCTGTAACAGCAGTATACCGAAGCTCCAATGTCTGTGCTTCTTCTGCACTCAACATTTCTCCATCCAAATCCAATCGTTCATATTTTTCATAAATCAGACAATGACCTTGAAAATCCTGTTTTTCCAGTTCCAGTACATCATGGGCAGTTTCCAGAGTTCGCAGGTATCCCCTCTGTTTTTCCAGCTGATTTTGCACCAGATCTTTCTGTTCCTGAAATCTTATCGCCTGTTTTCGGCACTGTTCCAACTCTCTTCGATTCTCCAGATACGCTTCATAATCTGCAGTCAGTCTCTCAAAATCCTCCAATCGGCGTTTTTGATATTCCGTCTGTTCTTTCAAAGTCTGGATTTCTTTATCAAGAATCTCCAACTGGTCATTTAGCTGCGTATATTCTTCTGAAACTGTTCTCAGATTGTCCTCCAGTTCTTCTGTTTTTTGTATCAGATCTTTTATCAACTGATGATTTTTCTCATACAATTCACCGGTAACTTTTTGATTTTCTATTACTTCCTGTCTTCTAAAGTATTCTTCGTACTCTTTCTTCCTTACCGCAATTGCATCTTTCTTCCTGTCAATCTGCTGTTCTTTTTCCAGGATAAGAAGCCGCAGTTTTTCTTCATTCAGAAGATTTTCATTGAATAATACATAAAAGCTGATGCCCGCCAGAGATACAATATTCCCTGTGTTTTCCGGCTTTATTACGGCAAGTTCCTCCCGAATCACAATCGGAATCGGAAAAGATGTATAACTTCCGTTTTCGCTTCGTTTAAGCTTTTCAAGATCCCGTTTTGAAAGGATCAGGGCATACGGAAGAAACGGATGTTGACGTACCAGTCCCCGGTTCTGCTCCTCACTATACCCGTTTTTCTGCAGCCATTCCATACCATAAACAAGATGAATTCCCAAACCGGAGATCTCAGCTTCCAGTTCTTCCGGAATCTCCATTGTCTTCCCCTGTGTCAGTCTGCGATATTCTTTCTGCAGCACATCCTCCTCTTTTTCCAGATTTCTTCGAATTTCTTCTATCTCCAGGCGTTTTCTTTCCGAAGCCCGAAGTATCGTCTCCGTATGAAAAATCTCTTTTTCATCCAGATTCAGGTATTTCAGAATCACCCTGCGGGCATTCAATTCTTCTTCATATATCTTTCCAATTTCATCCTGCTTTTCTTTTTCCATCCTATTACGGATCAAATCTGCCCGTATATCCTCCAGTGTCCGCTCCAACCGTCTCAGATTTTCCTGACCGTTTTCCTTCTGTTTCTTTTTCCGGATTCTTTCCCTCACAGTTTCTTCCATTTGTTGATCGTAAGTTTTTCGAAGAATTTCCAGAGTTCCCGGTTCATACTCACCCAGAATATTACGGACAAACTCTTCCTGATATCTTGTATGATATGTCTCTTCCTGGCGGTCATAAATCTGTACCTTGCTTTTCAGTCCTCCTTCTTCCCCCGCAGCTTTCCGGATTTGTTGTTCAAGTTCGGTTGACTTTCTCTGAAGTTCACTGATCTGATCGGTTACCTTCTGCTGATTTTCCCGATTTTTCTCTGTCATAATATCATTTTCCTGCAGTTTATACTCATAATAATTCCGCAGTTTTTTACCCAGAGCATTTCTCTCCGGTTCCAGTTCTTCCTCTTTTTTCTGTATAACAAGCAATTTCTGACGGAGAAGTTCCAATTCTTCTTTTTCACTATCTACAGACTCCTGCTGTTTTGCACACGCTAAAAGATGCAGGAATTCCTCTGCCTTTTCAGCCTCCCGTTCCAGATTGTCTTTTTCCATCTCAATCATATCACGATTGCCGGTATGATAATTCATCTGGTCTTTCAGTTCGTATACCTCACTGGACAGCTTTTCATATTCTACCCTGGCTATAGCTTCGTGAATGGTCTCAACGTGCTCCATCACCTTCTGATGCTCATGTTCCGTACGGTCACGAAGAATATCCAATTCCTTTATAAAACAGGCTACCTGATTTTCCTGCATTTTCTCTTTTTCATCGGTCGCCTGATAATATTCCGCTTTTTCCCGAATCCGTACTGCCTCTTCCTCAAACACACGAATAATATCACGACGCTTAATTTTCGACTGGTTGTCTTTATACTGACCTGCATATTTTTCCAGTATCACCTGAAATTCTTTCATACGGTTCTTTCCCTTATTCAATTTGTTTTCCACCGCATCCAGAAACCATTTTTCCACCAGCCCCTTTTCATCCCGACAGTCCGAAAACAGTTCAGAAAGCCCGGATTCTTTCAGGTTCACCTTCTTTATGATGGTTTCCCATTCCTTATAATTGATCTGATACTCCATCAGTTTGTCAAAATACTGGCGGGACTGCGCAGAATTATTCATGTCATAGTAAAAGAACTGCATGGAACGGTCTTTTTTATACATTTCAAACATCTGTCTGCAGGCGGAAAAATTCTTCAGAATCATCTCTTTCTTTCCTTTTTCCACCACCGGAAGATGATGAATATCCTGTACACAGGGTTCCCTGTACTCACTTACAAAATTAACCATTTCCAGGCTGTCTGTATTGCCCTCTCCGGTATCCTGATTTCTTCTGACCATCATACCGGTCATCACATATCCCGCTCTCTGATCCAGCACCCATTCCACCAGAATAAAGGACGGCTTATTGGTCGTAAAATAACTCTCAAAGGGACGATCCTTCGCATCCCGGTATCTTTTATGAACAAAAGGTGCCATCATCATCTGTACCAGAACAGACTTGCCCCCACCGTTTCTCAGAGACACCAGCGTACTTTCTCCGTTAAAATGAAAACACTCGTCACTAATGCGGATCGCATTGTTATTATAATTTACATTAATCAGCCTGACGGCATTGATTTTACTCATCTTCTTTCACCCCCAGCACCCGGAGTACCCTTCGGTAATTATTCTGGTTCAGCAGATTCCAGTCCATATAATTGTCCAGTTTTTTTGTAGTCTTGATCATCTCATCCTGCTCCACATATTCAATCAATCCCTGTTTCTGGAGGAAAATCAGAATATAATGCAAGAATCCCTCCTTTGTGGTTCTTGCTCTGGAACCTTTCTCATCGGATTTTAGAGCTTCGTATACTTCCAGCATATTGGAAAATGCGATACCACTGGTTTCTTCATCCGTTTCCCCCACATTTTGGGCACCTTCCTTCAAACGTTCAGAAATACAGTTCTGCAGTTCTCCCACCCGCATGTATTCTCTGGCTTTGCTGCTGCTTCCCTGTCCGTCATAAAATTCTACCAAAAGTGTCAGAATAACAAACTGTGACAGATAATAATCCTTGTCTGTGGCATTGGATCTGCAGAGCACCGCTTTTAACTGTGCCTTCGAAAAACCCAAAAAACTATTATCCTCTTTCGGAATCAGATAAATCACGTTTCCATATCTCTCAATACTGCTGTCGGCAATCTCTCCCTGAGATTTCACCAGATTCTGAATTTCTTCCCTCTCTGTGTAAGCCCGATACATCCGTTCCTCTTCTTCCTCCCGAAGCTCATGGTGTTCCAGCAAATAATAAAAGATTTCCTGACTGATTCTGATTTCATCTAGCTCATATGCCATCTCTATTCCTCCTGTATAATCCGGATCAGCACATTGGAACACCGGATACTCTTCTTTCTTCCATTCTCATCCTCTATATTTTCAAAGATAACCGTACTATGATCCGGTACCCTATAAGTTTCAATTCTTTTAATCCTTCTGTTTTCCGGATATTCCTCAATGAGCTGCAGTAACATCTCGTTAAGCTGGAATTCCCCCGGCCTGTCCTGAATATATTCACTTTGTTCTTTTTGAAGTGCCTCTATATCAATCTCTCGATTTCTGATCAGTTCCACCATGATTTCCTTGAAAATCTCCACATTCGGAATCAGCCTGGTTCTTTCTTCTTCTCCAGCCTGCGCACAAATCTCCTGTAAAGATATTTCTCCTGACCGCAAGGCGTACTTCAGAATACAATGTAGGCTTTCTTCATACTTTTTCAGCTTCTCCCTGAGGATTCGCTCCTTCTTCCTCTTTTTTTCTCACCGGACGCTGAAGCTCAAATGCTTTATTTAGATTATATATTTTTTCTGTGTCACGATTAAAAAGAGGTCTTAAAAATAAATCCAGATTTTCCATGGCAGACGCATTTTCCAGAATCTTATCATACAACTCTGTCCTCAAAGGAAAACGTTTAATCAGAGACATCTGCGTCAATTGTTCCAGTTCCTTTGTATAAAGGGCTTTCAGATCAAAATGACTGTTCAGTATTTTCTGGTGTTCATCAATGGTACGGTTCAGATACCACTCGATCTCCCTCAGATGGTTCAGTTTTTCCTCTTCCTTTTCACTGAGCCTTTTCACATTGATATTGGCTTCTTCCAGTTCTCTTGCCCTGCTCTTTACCATTTCTCGATAATTCTGAAATTTCTGTCTTGTATCGCTGATGGTATCCAGATTTTCCAGAAGAATATCCTCATAATCTTTCACGGAATAACTAAGTGCATTTCGTCGGATCTTTCCCATAGCTTCCTGAATTTTCTGCAGCTGTATCCGCATCAGATTAAAAACATTTTTAATCTCATCTACTGCCTTATCATAACTCTGCTTCTCCAGATGCATCTGAAAAATCATCTCGTGAATAGTCAGCTTCATATTATTTTCTATTTCCAGTGTTCCCAGAAGAAGATTGTACCCATCATCCGTCAGGTAATAGGAAGTCCGTTTTAATTCCTGATCAATATAAACGATCTTATTTGCCACATAACTGATATGCATAATATGATATGCATTCTGGTCAAAATCATATCCATCAAAATACATAGCTCTTCCCTCATTGGAAAGAATTACATTAACAATAAAGTCTCCCAGCTTTCTGCAGTCATCATAGGTCATATTTTTTCGGAAGTACTGCACATTGATATTATCGATATAAGCACCAATATCATCCATGGTACAGCTCTCCTCTTTCAGAGACTGCTCCATAATATATAGCATTACTGCAAATACCATATTCAACTGCTCATCCGTTTTTAAAAGCCCGTACTGTTTCCAGGTCTGCTTCTGGATGCTGCTTTGAATGAGTATGGCATAAAGCCCTACTGTTTTCATTCTCTTAGGGAAATTTTTCAAAAATTCATATTGCATTTTTAGCTCCCGTTTTGTTTTTATTATAGATCTGAAATGTTAAGAATTTCCTGCGGAATATATTTATCTTTTTCCAGAATGTCTTTCATCTTCTCTGTCTGCTGTTTATCAAAATAGGAAAAGAACAATCCTCTGTTATTTCGATTCTGCCCGGTTTTTGTATCTGGAAGTCGCTCCCACTGCATTTTATCCATGGAAGCAGCTTTTTCCATCATGGCCTCATATGCCGGAAGGAAGGGAACGATTTCCCATCGTTCGGCAAACAGTTCGGCCAAACTTTCATAGATTCCGATTCCCTCATAATCCAGATCGCCAAAATAATAAATCCTGTTTTCACCGGCTTTCATATACGGCTCCACGCAAAAATCAAAATCCTGAAATGATCGGAGAATCCCTTTTCCTGCTCCGTAAACCAAGGTTCCCACAGTTACTCCCAAAATCTTGTCATTTCCTTCCAGAAGATGTCTCCGCATACTGTAAAACGTATCCTTATTTTCCAAAATCAACAGATTTTGCGGTACAACTCTTGTATGAGAATAATAAGCAAGAGGTTCTGTAGTACGATATACATTCAAAAATTCTTCATTTAACCCGCAGCGTTTGAGTATCTTTTTTCCCTGCTCTTTCGAAAGAAATTTTTCTCTTCTCCATATTTCAAAACTCCGTTCATTCAGAGATTCCGGATAATTCAAACTTTCCTTTTTATTTTTCAGGAAGTCATTCAGAAGAAGAACCCATTGCCTGTCCTTTTCATAAATATCCAGATGAGCCCGATAATAATCCACAGAAATCAGAGGAGTAATCTCATAATTCAACTCCTCTTCCAATACATAATAATTCTTTTTTTCTTCCAAAATCCAGTACTCACGGTAAAGTGCGGGCTTCTTTCCATTGGTGCCCGATGCCAGAACCGGACGGATTTTCCTTTCTTCCAGAAGTTCCATCACGTACTGATATTGTTGCTCATATAAAAATTCAGTTTTTGAAAATAATAACTTTTCCAGAGAAACTCGTTTCATGCCAATCTTCTCCTAACACACTGCAAAACAGCATCATTGTGACCCTTATATCAATTCAAAATGCCTGCACGCATTCCATATCCCATCATCCATCAGGGAATCCGTCACATAATCGGCTTCTGCTTTCGCTTCATCCGAACCATTTCCCATAACCACACCGACGCCTGCTGTCCGAAGCATGCCGATATCATTGGCACTATCCCCAAACGCAAAGGTATCTGCAACATCTATATCCAGAAATTCACATACCTTTTTAATTCCCGTTCCTTTATGATACCCTTTCGGCACAGCTTCCACAACCGTCGGTCGATGTATCATAAAATCATAGTACACTTCCAACTCCGGTACACACGTTCCCCAGTCTCCCTGATCCGTAACACAGGTCAACTTGGAAATCTCTCATTTTCCCCATTCACCGGCTATGGATAAAAGATGATCCTCCATCTCTGCTTTCAATTTTTTTCCATAATAATTCTGTGCAAACTCTGCTTCATCCAGATATAGAAATTCTCTTCCCTCAAGGATTGGCCGGAAACCATGGTTTCTCACCACATGAATCGTGTGCTCCACAAGCTCTGTTTCCAGCTTCTTATAAAATAAAGTATTTCCACTATATTCAATCATAGTCCCACACCCGGATACCACACCGTCAAAACCAATCTCAAATAACTTCGGATTCTGTATATATGCTCTGCTTCGTCCGCTGCACAAAAAAGCCAGATTCCCGTTCTTACGAAGTAGGCGTATGGCTTTTATCGTACTTTCGGGAATTTCATTCTTTGTGTTCCACAGCGTGCCATCAATATCAAAAAAGGCCGCTTTTCTTACTGACATATTCCTACCTCCATGGATGTAGGATATCACAAACTGATAAAAAACACCAGCAATCACTCCTTTTTATCCATTGAAATCCACAGATCTTTTTGAACGACAAAAAATTAGGGCTATCTGATTTTCTTTTCTATCAGATAGCCCTTTTAATGAATAATCGTAAGTTTCACTATATAACCTCCTGTTCTATGAAATTGTAGGTCTGTCCACTATGGATCTCTGCCTTTCATTAAAATCTCCTCCTTTTTGTTACATCTATGGTAAACTCCTTTTGGAGATTTTCTTGATTATTTGAGATTGATTAACTATGCCATTGGACTGTCCTCCCTTTTTTTATTTTGTATGTCTTTTGTTTTTTGATGGTTATATCATATCTCACTTTTTAAATTTTGTCAAGTATATTTCCAAATATTTTTTATTTATTTTTATTTTTTCAGAATATTCTCATGTTTTACTCCAGTTTTCTCACCATGTCTGATCATCCAGCGCCCTGAAATAATCAAATTTTTTTATAAAATCATAAATTGCCATTGCTTTTTATGCCAAAATCTGTTTATCTATTATATGGAAACATTTTTAAATCATTTAGCGAGGTGTATAAAATGAAACCCATCAAAGAAGGTAAAGTACGTGAGATTTATGATAATGGCGACAGCCTGATCATGGTTGCTACAGACCGCATCAGTTGTTTTGATGTGATTCTGAAAAATATTGTAACCAAAAAAGGAACTGTCCTGACTCAGATGTCCAAGTTCTGGTTTGAACTGACAAAAGATATCCTTCCCAACCACATGATTTCTACTGATGTTAAGGATATGCCGGAATTTTTCCAGCAGCCGCAGTTTGACGGCAACAGCATGATGTGTAAAAAGCTGAATATGCTTCCGATTGAATGTATCGTCCGTGGTTACATCACAGGTAGCGGCTGGGCAAGTTATAAGGAAAACGGTACCGTATGTGGAATCAAACTTCCGGAAGGTCTGAAAGAATCCGACAAACTGCCGGAACCAATCTATACTCCTTCCACAAAAGCAGAAATCGGCGATCACGATGAAAACATTTCTTTTGAACAAAGTATTGCTCATCTGGAAAAATATTTCCCGGGCAAAGGAGAAGAATACGCTACCAAACTTCGTGACTGTACCATTGCACTTTATAAAAAATGTGCAGACTATGCTCTGACACGCGGGATCATCATCGCAGATACCAAATTTGAGTTTGGTCTGGACGAAGAAGGCAACATCGTAATCGGTGACGAGATGCTGACACCAGACAGCTCCCGTTTCTGGCCGGCTGACGGATATGAACCAGGTCATGGACAGCCATCCTTCGATAAACAGTTCGCCCGTGACTGGCTGAAAGCAAATCCGGACAACGACTGGACACTGCCGGATGAGATCGTAGAAAAAACAATTGAAAAATATCTGCAGAGCTATGAGATGCTGACAGGCGAAAAACTTCAGTAATCTTCCATAATCCTGTGACACAATCCAAAAGGGGCTGTCGGGAAATAGATAGTTCTACACAGGGGCAGATGTGATCCATGCGGATCACATCTGCCCCTGAAATTTATCTTTTAAAAAGAAAAAGA